>JAPLAT010000302.1 GCA_026393175.1 Pseudonocardiales bacterium | reverse complement strand
ACGGCGGCCGCCCCGGCCGCGGACAGCAGGCCGTCCAGCCGGGCGGCGGCGGTGGGCACGCCCAGCAGGGTGCCCCCGGGCAGCGGGTGGGTCGCCCCGGCCGCGCGGACGGTGGCGCGGGCCGCCGTCGGCGCGACGACGGCATCGGCGACCCCGAGCTCGGCGAGCAGCGCGGGCACCTCGGGCCGGCGGGCCAGGAACGCCTCGGCACCGACGTCGAACGGCTCCCCCGCGAGCTCGACGGTGTGCAGCACCCCGCCGAGCCGGTCGCGCTGCTCCAGCAGCGTGATCCGGGCGCCCGGCCCGAGCAGGGCGCGCAGCCGGTGCGCGGCGGCCAGCCCGGAGATCCCGCCGCCGACGACGGCGACGTGGTGCGCCGATGTCGGCGCCGACGTCAGCAGAGCGCTCTGCTCACCCATCCGCACCACCCTCAGACGGGCTGCGCGTGCACCAGCTCGACGGTCCGCGTGATCACGTCGGGGTCGGTGTCGGGCAGCACGCCGTGGCCGAGGTTGAACACGTGGCCGGGGGTGCGCCTGCCCTCGGCGGCGATCCGGACGACCTCGGCCTCGATCGAGGCGGGGTCGGCGAACAGCACGGCGGGGTCGAGGTTGCCCTGCACCGGGCGGGTACCCCCGGCGCGGCGGGCGGCGTCGTCGAGCGGGATGCGCCAGTCGACGCCGATGACGTCCGCGCCCGCCTCGGCCATCGCGCCCAGCAGCTCGCCGGTGCCCACCCCGAAGTGGATGCGCGGCACCCCCGCGTCGGCGAGGTCGGCGAGCACCCTGGCGGAGTGCGGCGCCACGTAGGTGCGGTAGTCCCGCTCGGAGAGCGCGCCGGCCCAGGAGTCGAACAGCTGCACGGCGTCGACGCCCGCGGCGACCTGGGCGCGCAGGAACGTCGACGTCAGCGTGGCCAGCCTGCCCAGCAACGCGTGCCAGACGTCGGGGGCCGAGCGCATCAGCGCCTTGGTGCGCTCGTGGTTGCGGCTGGGGCCGCCCTCGATGAGGTAGGAGGCGAGCGTGAAGGGCGCCCCGGCGAAGCCGATGAGCGGCGTGCTGCCCAGCGCGTTGATGAGCAGCCCGACCGCCTCGGTGACCGGCGCGACCTGCTCGGGGTGCAGCTCGGGCAGCCGCGCGACGTCGGCCGCGGTGCGCACCGGCTCGGCCACGACGGGGCCGGTGCCCGCGACGATGTCCACGCCGACCCCCGCCGCGTAGAGCGGCACGACGATGTCACTGAACAGGATCGCGGCGTCCACCCCGTGGCGGCGGACGGGCTGCAGGGTGATCTCGCAGGTGAGCTCCGGGTCCAGGCAGGACTGCAGCATGCCGGTGCCAGCGCGCAGGGCGCGGTACTCCGGCAGCGAGCGGCCCGCCTGGCGCATGAACCACACCGGCAGCCGCTCCGGGCGGCCTCCCCGCGCGGCGACGAGGAACGGGGCGCCGGCGAGGTCCCGGCGGGAGCGCGAGGGTGCGGTGAGCGTGGTCATGACCTCCCGATCCTCCCACGTGGCCCCCGCACCGGCGCGCCTGGCCGTCCCGCGCCCCCCGGCGACCTAGAGTCCCCGCTCGTGCCCGACCCGACCGCCGCTCCACCCCCCGAGTTCCGCCGCGCGGTCGCGTCGCTCGGCGCCGTCACGCCCCGCCCGGAGCTCGTGGTCTCCGCGCTCGACGCGCCGCCCCGGCTCGCTCCGTGGACGTGGGCGCTCGAGGTGGAGGTGGCCGACTCCGTGCTCGGCCGCCGCAGCAGCGACTTCGGGGCGGGCGAGGGCGTCGACGAGCCCGACACCTCGGGCCGGCTCATCCTGCTCCACGACCCGGCGGGCCAGGACGCCTGGGAGGGCACGTTCCGGCTCGTCTGCTTCGTGCAGGCGCGGCTGGAGCCCGAGCAGCTCGGCGACGAGATGCTGCCTGTCGTCGGGTGGTCCTGGCTCACCGAGGCCCTGGACGCGCACGGCGCCGCGCACACCGCGCTCGGGGGCACCGTCACGCAGACCTCGTCGGTCCGGTTCGGCGACATCGCCGGCCCGCGCCGGGACGACGACGTGGAGCTGCGGGCCTCGTGGACGCCGCTGGGCGGACCGGACGGACCGGACCTCGCACCGCACGCGGCGGCGTTCTGCGCGTTCGTCGCGTCCGCCGCAGGCCTACCACCGGTCGGCGCAGTTCCTCTCGCTCATCGAACGGTCTGATTCGGGTGCTCACCTGCGGGTTCGCGGCGAACGGTGATCACATCCGTCACTCGAACGTGTGGACGGCTGTCGACAAGGCTGTAACTTTCACCCCGGCAAGTTCGATCCGAAACACGACGTTAGGCCGCCTGGGGGGCTACGCTTCCTCCACGACACCTCCTCGGGCGGCCTCTTCGCCGGCCGAGGTCTGGTGCCGGTCGGGGGCAACGACCGACTCCAGGGAGGTAGTGACGTGGCCGTAGTGGGCCAGGGCGCTCCAGTTCGCAGCACCCCCGGTGCTGTGCTGTCGCCCGCGATGGTCCCGCATCCGCGGGAAGAGCTGTTCTCGGTGCTGGTGGTCGACGACCACCCGCTCCTGCGCGAGGCGATCGCGGCCAGGCTGCGCTCGATGGGCGCGGGCACGGTCTACGAGGCCGCGTCGGTCGCCGAGGCGCGCGCCAGGGCGCACGCCAACGGGCCGTGCGACCTCGCGATCCTCGATCTCGGCCTGCCCGACGGCAGCGGCCTGGACCTGGTCACGGAGCTCCGTGGTCTGGGCTGGAACCGCCTCGTCGTGCTGGCGTCCTCGGACGACCCGTACGCGGTGCGGTCGGCGTTCCAGGCCGGCGCGCAGGCGTACCTGCTCAAGTCGGCCTCGCCCGCCGTCGTCACCGACGGGGTGAAGCGCGTGCTGGACGGCGGCGTCTACGCCGACCCGACGGTCGCGCCGCTGCTGGCCACCGGCACCCGCGTGCCGGGCACCGACAACACGCCGCGCGAGCTGTCGGCCCGCGAGGTCGAGGTGCTGCAGCTGGTCGCGGACGGGCAGTCGAACAAGGAGATCGGCGAGGCGCTGAGCCTGTCCGCGCTCACGGTGAAGAGCCACCTGTCCCGGATCGGGCGCAAGCTCGGCACGGGTGACCGCGCGCAGATGGTCGCGCTGGCGATGCGGGCCGGGGTCATCCGCTGACCGCTCCGGACCACGACGGTCCACCGGCGGAGGAGGGGACGCCGGCGGCACCGGCCCC
Organism: Pseudonocardiales bacterium; assembly: GCA_026393175.1. Taxonomy (GTDB): domain Bacteria; phylum Actinomycetota; class Actinomycetes; order Mycobacteriales; family Pseudonocardiaceae; genus Pseudonocardia. The sequence goes on along the minus strand of JAPLAT010000302.1, from coordinate 19,358 downwards.
CGTACCGCTCCTCGCGCCCGCCGACGGGCTGCCGCCCGTCGTCGTCGACCAGGCCGCGCTCGAGCGCACCGCAGCGGAGTTCGCCGCGGGCACGGGGCCGATCGCCGTCGACGCCGAACGCGCCTCCGGGTTCACCTACTCCCAGCGCGCCTACCTCGTGCAGCTGCGCAGGAGGGGGGCGGGGACCGCGCTGGTCGACCCCATCCCGCTGCGCGGAGACCTGTCCGCGCTCGCTCCGGCCCTGGACGGGCCGGAGTGGGTGCTGCACGCGGCCTCGCAGGACCTCACCTGCCTGGCCGAGGTCGGGCTCGCCCCGGCCAGCCTGTTCGACACCGAGCTGGCCGGTCGCCTGCTCGGGCTCCCCCGGGTCGGGCTGGGCCCCATGGTCGAGCAGCTGCTCGGCCTGACGCTGGAGAAGGGCCACGGCGCCGCCGACTGGTCGCGCCGCCCGCTGCCCGAGGACTGGCTGGTCTACGCCGCGCTCGACGTCGAGGTGCTGGTGGAGCTGCGCGACGTCCTCGCCGCGATGCTCGTCGAGCAGGGAAAGGACGAGTGGGCGCGCCAGGAGTTCGAGGCGGCCCGCACCGCCGGTCCGCCCACCCCGCGCGCGGAGCCATGGCGGCGCACGTCGGGCATCCACCGGCTGCGCAAGCCCCGCCAGCTCGCCGCCGTCCGCGCCCTGTGGGAGGCCCGCGACCGGCTGGCCGCCGAGCGCGACATCGCCCCGGGCCGGGTGCTCCCCGACGCCGCCATCGTCGACGCGGCCGTCACCAACCCCGCGGACGCCCCCGCGCTGGCCGCCATGCCGGTGTTCCGGGGACGCGCCCAGCGTCGCCTGACGGCCTACTGGTGGTCGGCGCTGGCCGCCGCCGCCGCCCTGGACCCCACCGAGCTGCCCCGGGCCACCGCCCCGGTGGACGGCCCGCCCGCGGTGTCCCGCTGGGCCGACCGCGACCCCGACGCCGCCGCCCGGCTCGCCGCCGCCCGCGCCGCGATCGCCGCCGTGGGCACCGAGCACACCGTCCCGGTGGAGAACCTGCTCCAGCCCGACCTGCTGCGCCGCCTGTGCTGGTCGCCCCCCGTCGACGGCGACGTCGCCGCCTTCCTCCGCGCCAGGGGTGCCCGGGAGTGGCAGATCGCGCTCCTGGGCCCGGCCCTGGAGCAGGCGATCGCGGTCCGCAGCTGATCGTCGGACCGGATACGACCCCGATCCGCAGCGGTATCCGGGCCCACGATCAGCTCGGCGCACGAGTTCCCCGGAACGGGCCCACCGGCACCCACCTCTCCCCCATGCTTCGGCCGTGGGACGGGGACGGGCGCCGCTGACACCGGAGCTGATCGAGCTGGAGCGCCGCATGCGGGAGCTGGCCGCGCAGCAGGGCGGGGTGGCCACGGCGGCCCAGTGCCGGGGCCTCGGCGCCGACCGGGCCGCGCTGCGCCGCCTCGTGTGCCCCGATCGCTGGGCCGCCGTCCGCCGCGGCACCTACGCCGACCCGCTCTTCCGCGCGTGGCCGGCCCGACCGGACCCGGCGGCCGAGGAGTTCCACCGCCGCTGCGCGGCCCTGCTGGCCGCACTCCCCGGTCCCGCGGTCGTGTCGCACGGCAGCGCAGCGCGGCTGCTGGGGCTCCCGACACCTCCGGGGCGGCCGGGTCCACGCATCCGCATCACCCGCCGACCCCCGGCACCGACGAACGACCCGCAGCGGGGCGACGTGTGCGTACGCGACTACCGCGACGCGGACGTCCGGGTCGTCGCCGGGGTCCCGGTGCTCGCGGGGGCACGGCTGGTGCTCGACTGCGCCGGGACGATGCCGCCGGAGTCCGCCCTCGCCGTCGCCGATGCGGCGCTGCTCCGCGGCCTCACGACACGGGCGGCGCTGGACGGCGAGGCGGCCCGGCAGCGGGGCCGCCCGGGGAGCCGGCGGGCGGGGCTCGTGGTCAGCCGGGCCGATCCGGGCGGGGAGAGCTGGCTGGAGTCGGCGTCGCGGTGGTGGCTGCTGGAGGCCGGACTCCCGGCGCCCCTGCTGCAGGTGCGCTTCGCCGACGAGGCGGGGAGCGTCCGCGCGCGGGTGGACCTGTGGTTCCCCGACCGCCGCACCGTCGGGGAGGCGGACGGGGCGGGCAAGTACGACGAGCCCGGCGCCCTCTACGCCGAGAAGCGCCGCGAGGACTGGCTCCGCGACGCCCACGGTGTCGAGGTCGTGCGCTGGGGCCCGGTGGACATCCGCACGCCGAGGGCACGGGCGGCGCTCGTGGAGCGATTCGCCCGCGCCTTCGCCCGGCGCAGCTGATCGTCGGCCCGGCTACCGCCGCCCCCACCGCCGGCAACCGGGCACACGATCAGCCCGGCAGCCACACCGTCACGGCCAGCCCCCCGCCCGGGACGGGGTCGGCGCCGACGGTGCCGGCGTGCGCGGTCACCACGGCCCGGACGATGGAGAGCCCCAGCCCAGTCCCGGTGCCGGTGCGCCCGGCCCCCCGCCGGAAGGGCTCGAACAGCTCCGGCACCCGCTCCGGGGCGATCTCCGGGCCGCTGGAGGCCACGCACAGCTCGGCGGACCCGTCCCGGGAGCCCGTGCGGACCTCCACCCACCCGCCCCGGACGTTGTGCCGCACGGCGTTCTCCAGCAGGTTGCCCGCCACCCGCTCCAGCAGGACGGGGTCGCCGGAGGTCGGGGCGGGGGCGGTGTGCACCTGCACCCGCAGCCCGGCCCGCCCGGCCTCGGCACGGACGGCGGCCAGCGCCGGGACGACGGCGGCGGCGAGGTCGACGGGCAGGCGCTCCCCGATCCCGGCGCCCTCGGTGCGGGCGAGCAGCAGCAGCCCGGAGACGAGGTCGTCGGCGCGCCGGGTGGCCTCGCGGACGACCTGGGCCATGCGGCGCAGCTCGGCCTCGTCGGCGGTGGGGTCGGCGAGCGTGACGTCGACCTCGGTGCGCAGCACGGCGAGCGGGGTCCGCAGCTCGTGGCTGGCGTTGGCGACGAACCGGGTCTGGGCCGCGAAGGCCGCCTGCAGCCGGTCGAGCATCGCGTCGAACCCGGCCGCGAGCTCCGCCACCTCGCCGCGGGCCCCCGACACGCCGGTGCGGGTGGTGTCCAGGGAGTCCGCCGAGAGCCGCCGGGCCGTGGCGGTGACGGCGTGCAGCGGGGCCAGCATCCGGCCCACCAGCACCCACGACGCGACGGCGGCGGCCAGCACCACCAGCGGGAACGCGATCAGGCCCGCGCGGAGCACCTCCTGCTGGGCGGCCGTGCCGAACGCCGCGCCGAGCCGCTCGGCGGGCACGTCCAGGCCGCCGACGCGCACGGTCGTGCCCGGCGGCAGCGTGGGCACGGCCTGGGCCACCCCGCCGACGAGCAGCCACCCCAGCCACAGCAGCAGGCCGCTGACCAGCGCCACCAGCGCGGTGGCCAGCAGCGTCAGGCGCGGCCGCAGCACGTCGTCACCCCGCGGCGGGCACCCGGTACCCCGCGCCGACCACGGTCTCGATCACCCCGGGCTCCCCGAGCTTCTTGCGCAGCGTCATCACGGTGACCCGCACCGTGGTGGTGAACGGGTCGGCGTTCTCGTCCCACACGCGCTCCAGCAGCTCCTCGCTGCTCACGACGCTGCCCCGGGCCCCCATGAGGACCTCCAGCACGCCGAACTCCTTGCGGGTGAGCTCGACGGGCCGGTCCTCGCGGTGCACGGTGCGCCGGGCCGGGTCGAGGGCGACGTCGCCCGCGGTGAGCAGCGGCGGCGCGGCCGGGGTGGCCCGGCGGCCGAGCGCGCGCAGCCGGGCGACGAGCTCGGCGAAGTCGAACGGCTTGGCGAGGTAGTCGTCGGCGCCGCGGGAGAGCCCGTCGACCTTGTCGGCCAGGGTGCCGCTGGCCGTCAGCATGAGCACGCGCGTGGTGGCACCGGAGCCGACGATCTCCGCGCACAGCGCGTCGCCGGACATGCCGGGCAGGTCCCGGTCGAGCACCACCACGTCGTAGCGGGTGACGGCGGCCTTCTCGTGGCCGGTGTCGCCGTCCAGCGCGACGTCGACGGCCATGCCCTCGCGCCGCAGCCCCCGGGCGATCGCCTCGGCGAGGGGCCGCTCGTCCTCCACGACCAGCACGCGCATCAGGACTCCACCGCGACGGTGTCGGAGCCCGCCGCCGCCACCGCCCACTCGGTGACCCGCCGGGCGACGTCCTGCGCGGTCAGGCCGAGGGCGGCGAGGACGTCGCCGCGGCTGCCGTGGTCGAGGAACCGCTGCGGGATCGCGACGTCGCGCAGCGGGACGTCGACGCCGGCGTCGCGCAGCGCGGCCCCCACGACGGAGCCGAACCCGCCGTGCGCGCCGCAGTCGCTGACCGTGACCACGAGGTCGTGCTCGGCCGCCATCGCCACCAGCGCGGCGGGCACCGGGAGCACCCAGCGCGGGTCCACGACGGTGACGGACACGCCCTGCGCGGCGAGCGCCCCCGCCGCCGCGACGCCCAGCTCGCCGAACGCCCCGGCGCAGGCCAGGAGCACGGTGGGGTCCTCGCCGCGGTGCAGGACGTCGACCCCACCGATCCGCTCCAGCGCGGGCACCGACTCGATCACCGCGCCCTTGGGGAACCGGATCGCGGTCGGCCCGTCGTCGACGGCGACGGCCTCGGCCAGCTCCTCGCGCAGGGTGGGGGCGTCGCGCGGCGCGGCGACCCGCATCCCGGGCACGACGCCGAGGATCGACAGGTCCCACATGCCGTTGTGCGAGGCTCCGTCGCTGCCGGTGATCCCGGCCCGGTCCAGCACCAGCGTGACGGCCTGGCGGTGCAGGGCCACGTCCATCATCAGCTGGTCGAAGGCGCGGTTGAGGAACGTCGAGTACAGCGCGACGACGGGGTGCAGGCCGCCCGCGGCCAGCCCGGCCGCGGAGGCGAGCGCGTGCTGCTCGGCGATGCCGACGTCGATGCAGCGGTCCGGGTAGGCCTCGGCGAACGGGGCCAGCCCGGTGGGGCCGAGCATCGCCGCCGTCATCGCGACGACGTCCGGGCGGCGGGTGCCGAGCTCCACCATCTCCTCGGCGAACACGCTGGTCCAGCCGACGGACGGCGGCCCGGTGGGCAGCCCGGTCTCCGGATCGAACGCGGCCGGGCTGTGCATCTGCTCGGCCTCGTCGTTCTCGGCGGGCGGGTAGCCGCGGCCCTTCTGCGTGACGGCGTGCACCAGCACCGGGCCGCCGAAGTTGCGGGCCCGGCGCAGCGCCGACTCCATCGCCGCGACGTCGTGCCCGTCGACCGGGCCGAAGTACTTCAGCCCCAGGTCGGAGAACAGCTCCTGCGGCGCGAGCGCGTCCTTCAGCCCGGCCTTGACCGCGTGCAGCCCGGCGTAGAGCGTGCCGCCGACGACGGGCGTGCGGGCCAGCGCGGCCTTGCCGGCATCGAGCACGCGCTCGTAGCCGGGCTGCAGGCGCAGGGACGCGAGCCGGTCGGCCAGCCCGCCGATCGTCGGCGAGTAGGAGCGGCCGTTGTCGTTGACCACGATGACGACGTTGCGGTCCTTCGCGGCGGCGATGTTGTTCAGCGCCTCCCAGGCCATGCCGCCGGTGAGCGCGCCGTCCCCGATCACGGCGACGACGTGGCGCTGCTGGCCGGTGAGGGCGTAGGCGCGGGCCAGGCCGTCGGCCCAGGACAGCGACGACGACGCGTGGCTGGACTCGACCACGTCGTGCGGGCTCTCGGCGCGGCTCGGGTAGCCGGACAGGCCGCCGGTCTTCTTCAGCCGGTCCCAGCCGTCGTGCCTGCCGGTGAGCAGCTTGTGGACGTACGCCTGGTGGCCGGTGTCCCAGACCACCGTGTCGCGCGGGGAGTCGAAGACCCGGTGCAGGGCGATGGTCAGCTCGACGACGCCCAGGTTGGGGCCCAGGTGCCCGCCGGTGCGCGACACGCACTGCACCAGGAACCGGCGGATCTCCTCGGCGAGCTCGGGCAGTCGCTCGGCGCCCAGGCGCTGCAGATCGGCCGGGCCGTGGATCGCACGCAAGAGACTCACGAGACGGAGTCTACGGACGACCCGTTCACTCGGTCGGTCGACGAGGCGCCGGGACCGTCGCCTCCACGGCGATCCGCACGGCGTTGCGCCCGGCGTCCTTGGCCGCGTACAGGGAGGCGTCCGCCGCCCTGAGCACCTGGTCCAGGGTGGTGCCGTCGACCGGGACGGTGGCCCCGCCGACCGACACCGACAGCCCGGTGATCACCGCCGTGGCCCCCGCGGGCGTGTCCACGCCCACGTCCAGGCGCTCCACCCGGCGGCGCAGCCGGTCGGCGACCAGGCACAGCTCCTCGCGGCCCGCCTCGCCCACCGGCAGGTCGGGCAGCAGGACCACGAACTCCTCGCCGCCGAAGCGCCCGACCAGGTCCTGCTCGCGCACCCCGGCGCGCAGCGTCTCCGCGACCCGGGCCAGCACGGCGTCGCCCGCAAGGTGGCCCCACGTGTCGTTGACGGTCTTGAAGTGGTCGAGGTCCAGCATCAGCAGGCCGGCGCCGGTGCCGGTGCGGCGGGCCCGGCGGATCGCGGCCGCGGCGCGGTCGTTCCAGGCCACGGCGTTGAGCAGGCCCGTCTTGGCGTCGGTGCAGGCCGCGTCCTCCAGCTGGCGGGCCAGCACCGCGCGGTGCAGCACGAGGATCGGCGGCAGCACGAGTGCCACCAGGCCGGGCGTGGAGCCCAGCGCGACCGCGGCGAGCGCGCCCATGCACAGCGTCGCGACCTCGAGGGCGTTGTCGTCCCAGCGGCCGAGGACGTCACGCAGCGGGGCGCCGGGCCGGGCGAGCGCGATCGCGGCGCCGACGAGGGCGGTGTTGACGACGACGTAGGCGAGCACGGCGAGCGCCACGGCCGTCACGGTGCGGCCGTCCGCGGTGGTGGTCGGGAGCCCGCCCGCCAGCCGCACCACCTCGTGCGCGGCGCGTGCGGCGAGCAGCACGGTGGCGGTGGTGTAGAGGTGGCGGTACAGCGGCACCCGGACCGGAGACCACACCCGGTACCACAGGTGCACGTAGACCACGCCCACGACGAGCGCCGCGATCCCCGGCGGGAGCAGCAGCGCGGCGGCGAACGTCCACACCGAGCTGAGGTCGAAGTAGGACGACTCGGCGGCCCGGCGTCGGGTGCGCTCGATGCCCGTGGCCAGCTCGGTGTGCACGACGCTCAGGGCGGCGAGCGCGAGGGCCAGCAGCAGCACGCCGCCGTCGGCCGGGCCGGCGAGCAGCCCCTGCAGCGTGACGAGCACCGCGACCGCGTCGACGACCAGCACGAGCCCCAGGAGCCGCGGCGCGAGGGTGGACAGCTCCCACCGCCCGTCCGTTCGGCTGGGTGAGGCGGCGTCCACGCTGGAGAACGCTAGTCAGGCGGACCCGACGTGTCAGGGTGGACGTGGTCCCACGACGGGTGGAACTCGGCCGCCGGTCGGTCACCCAGCGTGGCCGCGCCGGCAGGGGGTCAGCGCGGAGCGTGGGCCCCCGGCACGGTCGCCCCGAGGGGCAGGCGGCGGCCCATCCGCACGACGTTGCGACCGGCGCGCTTGGCCTCGTAGAGCGCGGTGTCGGCGACGTGCAGCAGGCTGCGCACGTCCGCGCCGTGCTCGGGGTGCAGGGCCGTCCCGACCGACGCGCTGAGCCCGGCCACGGTGAGCGGCCCGTCCGGCGTGGGGACCTCAAGACGCAGCCGGGCGATCCGGCGGCGGATCCGTTCGGCGGAGTCGGCGAGCGCGGCGGCGTGGTCCCCGTCGCCGGCGGAGGTGAGCAGGACGACGAACTCCTCGCCGCCGAACCGGCCCACCAGGTCCCGGTCCCCCACCTCGGACCGCAGCGCGTCGGCGACGGCGGCGAGCACCTCGTCGCCGACGAGGTGGCCGTGCGTGTCGTTGACGGCCTTGAAGTGGTCGAGGTCGACGACGAGCACGGCGGGTGCGCCCGGGCGGCGCCTGCGCAGCTCCCGCTCGGCCCGGCTGTGCCAGGCGGCCGCGGTGAGCAGGCCGGTCTTGCCGTCGGTGCTGGCCTTCTCCTCCAGCTGGCGGACCAGGACCGAGCGGTGCAGCAGGAGCAGCGGCGGGAACACGAACACCATCAGCCACGGCGCCTCGAGCAGCGTGGCCGCGACGAGCCCGCCGAAGCACAGGGTGGCGATCTCCAGGGCGTTGTCGTCCCAGCCGCCGAACATCACGCTCATCGTCGGCCGGGCGCTGCTCAGCGCGATGGCCCCGCCGACGAGCCCGCCGTTGACGGTGGTGAAGACGAGCAGGGCCAGCAGCACGCCGGGCAGGTCCGCCCCGCCGGTCATCGGCCCGGGCCCGTTGACGACGTGCACGACGACGTGCGCCGCGGAGGCCGCCAGCACGAGGGTGGCCGTGGTGAACAGGTGCTTGAAGTAGGGGATCCGCGGCCGTCCGGTGCGCGCCCAGATGTGGGTCTGCAGGACCAGCACCACGCCCGCGACCAGCCACGGCGGGCACACCAGCACGGCGGCGAAGATCCAGACCGAGCTCATGTCGATGTGGTGCGGCACGGCGATGCGGCGCCGGATGCGCTCCACCCGGACCGCGGTCTCGGTGTGCAGCAGGCCGAGCAGCGCGAGCGCCGCGGCCAGCGCCAGGTCGCGCCCGGTCGGGGCGGCGGAGCGCAGCACCGCGACGAGGACGATCCCGACCGTGGCGAGCTCGACGGTGAGGATCGCCGTTAGCAGGTTCTGCGGGAGCGACCAGATGGGCCAATCGCCAATCGGCCACGGCCGAACGGAGGTACGACGGTTCCCCTGTTCAGGGGCCGGGTTCGACATCGGCGCCTTCGTTCGGTGACGGTGGTCGGGCCGATCGTAGTGGACGACCTCGGTGGCGTCACCCGATCGGGGCGGCGTGGTGGACCATTCCCCTCGTCCGGCGGCGAACGGTCCGCCGGCGCCACCGGAGAAGGGAGCCGACCGTGCGCGGACACAGCTGGGGCTGAACCCCACCCCGATCCCGACCCCTCCCACGAGGAAGGAGCCCGGCGATGCGCGGACACAGCTGGGGCTGACCCCCTCCACTCCCGACCCCTCCCACCAGGAAGGAGCCCGGCCATGCGCGGACACAGCTGGGGCTGAACCCACCCGACCCCGACACCCCACACCAGGAAGGAGCCCGACCGTGCGCGGACACAGCTGGGGCTGACACCCCACTCCACCCCCGACCCTCCCACCAGGAAGGAACCCGACATGCGCGGACACAGCTGGGGCTGAACGATCGCCGGCGGCGCGGCACCGAGGCCCGCGGCCGGTACAGGAATGGCGGGCGTACCGGGGGGCGCGCCCGCCGACGGCCCGGTGCCGCCCGTCCGGCGGCACACAACGCAGGGCGCTCAGCCGGCGCGCGGGGAGCCCGTGGCGGGCGCGGGCAGGTGCATGCCCATCCGCACGACGTTGCGCCCGGCCCGCTTGGCCGCGTACAGCGCCGTGTCGGCCACCTGCAGGAGGGTGCGCACGTCCCGCCCGTGGTCGGGGTACAGCGCGGCCCCGACCGAGGCGCTCAGACCCGCCACCGTCAGCGGCCCGTCCGCCGTCGGCATCTCCACCCGCAGCGCCGCGATCCGCCCGCGGATCCGCTCGGCGACCGCCGTCAGCTCCGCCGCTCCGTCCTGCGGGTCCCCCAGCGTGCCCAGCAGCACCACGAACTCCTCGCCGCCGAAGCGCCCGACCAGGTCCCGGTCGCGCACCTCGGCGCGCAGCGCGTCGGCCACGGCGGCCAGCACCTCGTCGCCCGCCAGGTGCCCGTGCCGGTCGTTGACGTGCTTGAAGTGGTCGAGGTCCACCACCAGCACCGCCCGCGGAGCGGCCCGGCGCTCGGCGCGCCGCAGCTCCCGCTCCGCCTGCGTGTGCCAGGCCGCCGCGTTGAGCAGGCCCGTCTTCCCGTCGGTGCTCGCCTTCTCCTCCAGCTGGCTGACCAGCACGGAGCGCTGCAGCACGAGCAGGGGCGGGAGCACGAGCACGAGCAGGAGCGGGTTGACGACGAACGTCAGGGCGACGATCGCGCCCAGGCAGAGCGTGGCGAGCTCGAGCAGGTTCTCGTTCCACGAGGCGAAGACGGTGGTCGGGTCGGGCCGGGCGGTGGCGAGCGCGATGGCGCCGGCGACGAGGCAGCTGTTGACGGTGGTGTAGGCGAGCACCGCCAGGACGATCGCGACGAGGCGGGCGTCGCCGTCGGCGGCGGGGACCGGGCCGCCGGCCACCGCCGCCATCACGGCGGACGCGGCGAGGCACGCGAGGACGACGGCCGCGAGGTTGAAGGAGAACTTGAACAGCGGTGTCTGGCGGCGCCAGGCCCGGAACCACAGGTGGCCGACCACGACCACGGCGACGGCGGCGGCCAGCGGGGCCGGCAGCAGGATCGCGGCGGAGAACGTCCACACGGACGCGAGGTCGACGTAGTTGCCGTCGACGATGCGGCGCCGGACGCGTTCGAGCCCGAACGACACCTCGGTGTGCAGGGCGCCGAGGACGGCCAGCATCGCGGCGCTGACGAGGTGGTCGCGGGTGAGGGTCAGGCCGACGACCTGGCTGGCGACGAGGCCGACGGCGCACATCTCGACGAGGAGCACCGGCCACAGGACGCGGGTCGGCAGTCCCCACACCGGCCAGGAGCGCACGGCCCACGGCGAGGGTGCGCCGGCCCTGCCTGCCTGCCCCACGTTCCGGCCCCCGCCCTTCTCGTGTTCCGCCGCGGAGCGTAGTGGAGCCGATCAGGTCTGTCATTCTTCCGGGTGACGACCGGATCCCGCCCCTCGCTGCTGCCACCGCCGGACCGACGGCGTGCCGCACCACCGACCGGGGCAGGCGGGTGCCGGTCGGTGCACGTGAGCGGGGCCGCGTTCCGCAGCAGCGCGACCCGGCGCCGCCCACGCGGACCGGGAGGGGAGGGACCCGTGCGCAACCACAACTGGTGAGCCCGACTCCCGCACCGACGAGCCGAAAGGAACACGCCCGTGCGCAACCACAACTGGTGAACCCGGAACCCCACACCCACAACCCGAAAGGACACACCGGTGCGCAACCACAACTGGTGAAACCCGCCCCTCACACCCACGACCCGAGAGGAACGGCCCCATGCGCAACCACAACTGGTGACCCGGAGCCTGCACCGACGAGCCGAGAGGAACAGCCCCGTGCGCAACCACAACTGGTGACCCGAAACCCCACCCCCACGAGCCGAAAGGAACAGCCCCGTGCGCAACCACAACTGGTGACCCGAAACCCCACCCCCACGACCCGAAAGGAACAGCCCGATGCGCAACCACAACTGGTGACGGGGTCGACCGGCGGCGGAGAGGGGCCCACGGGCCCGGGCCGATGACGCGGGAGAGGCGGCGGGCACGCTCCGGGGAGGCGTGCCCGCCGAAGGACGACCGCCCGGGACGCGCCGCTCAGATCGTGCGGACCTCGGGCGCGGGCGCGGGGAGCTGGCGCTTCCCCATCCGCACGGCGTTGCGCCCGGCCCGCTTGGCCGCGTACAGCGCGGTGTCCGCGACGTGCAGCAACGTGCGCACGTCGCGGCCGTGGTCGGGGTACAGCGCGGCCCCGACCGAGACGCTCAGACCCGCCACCGTCAGCGGCCCGTCGGGCGTCGGCATCTCGACCTGCAGGGCCGCGATGCGTCGCCGGATCCGCTCGGCGATCGCCTCCAGCTCGGCCCCGCCCTGGTGCGGCGCGGCGGTGGGCGCCCCGAGCAGCACGACGAACTCCTCGCCGCCGAACCGGCCGACGACGTCGTGGTCGCGCACCTCGGCCCGCAGGGCGCCGGCCACCGCGGCCAGCACCTGGTCGCCCGCCAGGTGTCCGTGCCGGTCGTTGACGTCCTTGAAGTGGTCGAGGTCGACGACGAGCACGGCGAGGGGACCGGATCGGCGCTCGGCCCGCCGCAGGTCCCGCTCCGCCCGGTTGTGCCAGCCCTCGGCGTTGAGCAGGCCGGTCTTCGCGTCGGTGCTGGCCTTCTCGGTCAGCTGCCGCACGAGCGCCGCCCGGTGCAGCACGAGCAGCGGGGGGAGCACGAGCACGGCGAGGGCGGGGTGCACGACGAGCGCGGCGGCGGCGAGCGCGCCGAGGCAGTAACTGGCGATGTCGAGGACGTTGTCGTCCCACTCGCCGACGACGTCGGCCAGCCCCAGGCGCGGGTTGCTCAGCGCGATCGCGCCCGCGACGAGCGCGGTGTTGACCACCAGGAACACCATGATCCCCAGCGCGAGGACGGGGACGGTGACGGTGGGCCCGGACGGGGCGGGGCCGCCGAGGCCCGCGGCGAAGCGCATGGCGGACCCCGCGGCCAGGACGGCGAGGACCAGCGTCGCGGTGCTGAAGGCGCGCCGGTGCGGGTGCGTGCGGGCCCGGGCGCTGCGCATCGTCGTGTAGGCGTCGATGACGACGGCGGCCAGGGCGGCGTAGCCGGGCGGCAGCAGCACCGCGACGACGAACAGCCACGTCGAGCTGAGGTCGACCTGGAGGTCGTCGCTGATCCGGCGGCGCAGCCGCTCCGCGCCGCGGGCGATCTCGGTGTGCGCCAGTGCCAGCAGGAGCACCACGGCGAGGTGCAGGGTCGAGGTGGCGTCGAGCGGGCCGGGTCCGCCGACGAGGAGGAGCACCGTCAGCGTGACGGCCGCGGCCTCGACGGTGAGCACGGAGAGGACGAGCTGGCCGGGGAGGTTCCACAGCAGCCAGCGGGTCGGCCACCAGCCGCGCGAGCGGACGGCGGCGAACCGCCCGGGGACGCCCCGCGCTTCCCGCATCCGCCGCCCCCTGGAGTGCCCGACCCGAACGCCGTCCCGGCGGCCAGACGTCGTCGCGCGTCGCTCCGCCCCGCAGACGGTAGTGCACCCCACGAGAGCTGTCACCCTGATGGGCGACGCGGGCGAGGCCGAGGCGGGGCGCCGCGGGCGCGGCCGTGTCACGGGCTCCGTCGACGGCCGCGGCGAGGGAGAGGACGCCGCAGCCCGCGGACGCACCTGCGCCCGCGCTGCGCCGCAGGTGAACCGGGCCGACCATCACCACCCACCACCGGAAGGAGGCCCGCGATGCGCGGCAAGCAGTGGGGCTGACCACCCGAACCACCACCACACCCACCACCGGAAAGGAGACCCACCATGCGCGGCAAGCAGTGGGGCTGAGCGACCGACCCACCACCCCGAGGGCGTCCGCCGCGCGCGGGCCCGGGTGAGTGCGGGGCACGGGAGGGAGCGGGCGGGCGGTCAGCCCGACGCGACGTCGGCGGGCTCGGCCACGACGGCCGGGCGGGACCGCTGCGCCCGCTCCCACGCCACCGTGCCGACGAGCGCGACGAGCACGCCCGCCGCCGCGCAGGCGGCGATGGAGAGCGACGTGCTCCACACGTCGGCGAGCAGGCCGCCGGCGAGCACGGCCACGCCCTGACCGGCGACGATCCCGGACGCCGCCACGCCGATGGCGCGCCCGCGGATGGCGTCGGGCGTGGCCCGGACGAAGCAGGCCTGCGCCTGCATCACGTAGGCCGTGGAGAACGCGCCGGACAACCCCCACAGCACGACGGCCACCGCGACGCCCGGCTGCAGCGCGGTGAACACGAGGGGCACGCCCGCGGCGACGGCGAGCACGCCGACCAGCCGGGCCCGGCGCTGCGGCGGCACGAACCGCACGAACAGCCACGCGCCGAGCACGCTGCCCAGCGGGTCGGCCGCCATCAGCAGCCCGACGACCGCGGTGCCCGCGCCCAGCTCGGTGGCGTAGGGCGCGGCGAGGGCCTCGGGCACGACGTAGAGCCCGACCATCCACACGAGCAGCACCAGCGCGCGGCGGCCCGGGTCGGTGGCGATGTCCCGCAGGCCGCCGAGTACGTCGCCGAGCCCCGTGACCGGGGCGGCCCCCGGCTCCGGCTCCGGGCGCGGCCGGCGCGCGACGCCGAGGCGCACGACGACGCCGGCGACGAGGAACGTCGCGGCGTCGACGGCGAGGGCGGTGGCCGGGTTCAGCGCCGCGACGAGCAGCCCGCCCGCCGCGAAGCCGACGACCTGCGCGGTCTGGCTGGTGATCTGGTAGACGGCGAGCCCGCGCTCGTACAGGTCGCCGGGCAGCAGGTCGGGCAGCAGCGCGCCGCGCGCGGCCGTGTGCGGCGCGCCCGCCAGCACGACCAGCACCAGGAGGGTGCACAGCACCGGGAGCGGGAGCCCCGGCACCGCCATGACGGCGACGAGGACGGCCCGGACGAGGTCGCTGGCGACCATCACCTCGCGGCGGGCGAACCGGTCGGCCAGCCCGGACAGCAGCACTCCCCCGACGATCGCCGGCAGGAACGTCAGCGCGTAGGTGGCCGCCGCCCACAGGGCGGACCCGGTGACGCCGTAGACGAGCACGGCGAGCGCGACCCTCGCCATCTGGTCGCCGATGATCGACAGCAGGTCGGAGAGCCACACCGCGCGGTACTCGCGGCTGCGGAACACCGCCCGCAGCGCCCGTCCCTCGCGCACGCCGTCCCCCGACATCAGGCTCCTCCCCCGCCGACCCACCGACAGTAGGCACGTGTGCGACGAGGGTCACCGCCGAGCGGGTCCACTCGCCCGAAGGGCGTAACGCGTCGGCGGGCGGTCAGCGGTCGGTCGACAGGAGGTCGGCGACATGGGCGATCTCGTTCACCGTGCGCACGACCCGGCGCCCGTCGCGGGCGGCCAGCACGCGGGTGACGCCCGCGTAGTCCAGCGGGAAGGCGAGCGGCCGGGCCAGGCCGAGCACGTGCGCGAGGTAGCCGTTGACGACGCCGGCGTGCGCCACGACGACGGCCGTGCCGCGTCCGGGGTGCGCCGCGACGACGGCCTCGACGGCCGCGACGACCCGCGCCGCGAACGCCGGGACGTCGACGTGCGCGGGCAGCAGGCCGGCCTTCATCCGCTCCCAGGCGGCCGGGTCGGCCCGGGCCATCTCGTGCACGGGCACGTACTGCGGGGCGTCGGCGTCGTACTCGCGCAGGTCGGCGACGACGGCGGGCGCGCGGCCCAGCGCGGCGGCCAGCGGCGCCGCCGTCTGCCGGGCCCGGGTCAGCGGGCTGGTGTAGAGCGCCTCGACCTCCCGGCCCAGCGCACCGACGAGCCGCGCGGCCTGCTCGGCGCCCCGGGCGGTCAGCGGGGGGTCGGCCGCGCCGCCCGCTGCGCCGTCGACGCGCTCGGGCAGCGCGTGCCGCACCAGGACCAGCTGCACCGGCGGGTCAGGAGGGGACGTGCGCGCCGTGGCCCGCGGCGCGCAGGGCGTCCCGCAGCGCGTCGCGGTGACCGTCCTGCTCGGCCGCGTCGATCGACGCCGCGGCGTTGGCGAAGTCGAACGCGGCCATGTCCGCGGCCGGGAACACGTGCAGGTGCAGGTGGGGCACCTCGAAGCCGGCGACGAGCAGCCCGACCCGCGGCGGGGCGAACACCGCGGCGACGGCCTCGCCGACCGCGTGCGCGACGGCCGTGAGGTGCCCGAGCAGCCCGGGATCGGCGTCGACCCAGTGGTCGACCTCCGCCCGCGGCACGACCAGCGTGTGGCCCGGCGCGAGCGGGTTGATCGACAGGAACGCGACGGCGCGGTCGTCGGACCAGACGAACCGGCCCGGCAGGTCGCCGTCGATGATCTTCGTGAAGACGGTGCTCATCGGGACCGGACACTAGTCTGCGGCCCATGCCCCGCACCATCGCGACGAACACCACGGTCGACCGCGCCGCGCTCACGGAGTTCCTGCGGCCGCGCCACCACGTGATCCTGCTGACCCCGCGCGCCGACGGCTCCGTGCAGGGCTCCCCCGTCACCGCGGGGGTGGACGCGCAGGGCCGCATCGTCGTCTCGACCTACCCGGAGCGGGCGAAGGCCGCGAACGTCGCGCGGCACGGCCGGGCGTCGGTGATCGCGCTGTCGGAGGACTTCGACGGCCCGTGGGTGCAGGTCGACGGCGACGCGGAGCTGCTGCGGCTGCCCGAGGCGCTCGACCCGCTCGTGGAGTACTTCCGCTCGATCTCCGGCGAGCACCCGGACTGGGACGAGTACCGGCAGGCCATGTCCGACCAGGGCAAGGCGCTCATCCGGATCACCCCCACCCGGTGGGGCCCGATCGCCACGGGGGGCTTCCCGGCCCGCCTCGGATGAGGGGTCCCGGCCGAGCGACGGGCCGCCCGTCCGGGGCCCCCGGTAACCTTCCGTCGTCGCCCTGACCGTCAGGGCGACGACGGAAAGAGGACATCCATGCGGCCGTGGCCGGGTCATGCCTACCCCCTGGGCGCCACCTACGACGGCGCGGGCACGAACTTCGCGCTGTTCTCCGAGGTCGCCGAGAAGGTCGAGCTGTGCCTGTTCAGCCAGCGCGGCAAGGAGACCCGCGTCCCGCTCACCGAGGTCGACGGGTTCGTCCACCACGGCTACCTCCCGTCCGTGGAGCCGGGGCAGCGCTACGGCTTCCGCGTGCACGGCCCCTACGACCCGGCCCAGGGCCTGCGGTGCAACCCGAACAAGCTGCTCATCGACCCCTACGCGAAGGCCGTCGACGGCCCGGTGCGCTGGGACGAGGCGGTGTTCGGCTACCCGTTCAGCGACCCGGACGCCCGCAACGACGCCGACTCGGCGCCGTTCGTGCCCAAGTCGGTCGTGGTCAACCCGTTCTTCGACTGGGGCTCGGACCGCCCGCCGAAGATCCCCTACAACGAGACCGTCATCTACGAGGCCCACGTCCGCGGCCTGACGATCTCCCACCCCGACGTGCCGGCCCCGCTGCGCGGCACCTACACCGGGCTCGCGCACCCGGTGATGATCGAGCACCTGAAGAACCTCGGCGTCACGGCCGTGGAGCTCATGCCGTGCCACGAGTTCCTCAACGACCACCACCTGCAGGAGAAGGGCCTCTCGAACTACTGGGGCTACAACACCGTCGCGTTCCTGGCGCCGCACCACGGCTACGCGATGGCCGCGGCCCGGCCCGGCAACCAGGTGCAGGAGTTCAAGGGCATGGTCCGCGACCTGCACGACGCGGGCATCGAGGTCATCCTCGACGTCGTCTACAACCACACCGCCGAGGGCAACGACCGCGGCCCGACGCTGTCCATGCGCGGGATCGACAACCACGCCTACTACCGGCTGGTCGAGAACGACCCGCGCTACTACATGGACTACACGGGCACCGGGAACTCGCTCAACGTCCGCAACCCGCACACCCTGCAGCTGATCATGGACTCGCTGCGGTACTGGGTCACCGAGATGCACGTCGACGGCTTCCGCTTCGACCTGGCCTCCACGCTGGCCCGGGAGTTCTACGACGTCGACCGGCTGAGCGTGTTCTTCGACCTCGTGCAGCAGGACCCGGTGATCAGCCAGGTCAAGCTCATCGCCGAGCCGTGGGACGTCGGCCCCGGCGGGTACCAGGTCGGCAACTTCCCGCCGCTGTGGTCGGAGTGGAACGGCAAGTACCGCGACACCGTCCGCGACTTCTGGCGCGGCGAGCCGGGCACGCTCGGCGAGTTCGCGCAGCGGCTCACCGGCAGCTCCGACCTGTACCAGAACGACGGCCGCCGCCCGTTCGCCTCGATCAACTTCGTCACGGCGCACGACGGGTTCACGCTCAACGACCTGGTCAGCTACAACGACAAGCACAACGACGCCAACGGCGAGGACGGCAACGACGGCGAGAGCCACAACCGGTCGTGGAACTGCGGGGTCGAGGGCCCCACGGACGACGCCGCGGTGCTCGACCTGCGGGCCCGCCAGCAGCGCAACATCATCGCGACGATGCTGCTGAGCCAGGGCGTGCCGATGCTGCTGCACGGCGACGAGCTGGGCCGCACCCAGAACGGCAACAACAACGTCTACTGCCAGGACAACGAGACCGCCTGGGTCGACTGGTCGCTGCTGGGCAAGAACGCCCAGCTCGTGCACTTCACGGCCGGGATGGTCGCGCTGCGCCACGCGCACCCGGTGTTCCGCCGCCGCCGGTTCTTCGCCGGGCGCCCGATCTCCCCGCGCCGCCGCTCCGACCCCGGCGCCGCGCTCGCCGACATCGCCTGGTTCACCCCGGCAGGCGAGGAGATGACCGAGCAGGACTGGGACTCCGGCTTCGGCAAGTGCATCACCGTGTTCCTCAACGGCGACGCCATCGCCGACGTGGACGCCCGCGGCGAGCGGGTCGTCGACGACTCGTTCGTGGTCGCCCTCAACGCCCACTACGAGGACATCGACGTGGCCCTGCCCGGGCCGGAGTACGGCCGCGAGTGGGCCGTCGTCGTGGACACCGAGGCCGGCGAGGTGATCACGCTGAGCACCGCGCCCGGCGTGGTGGCGGCCGACCCGGAGCGGGTCGCGCCGGGGGCCACCCGCCGGGTCGCGGCCCGGTCGCTGGTGGTGTTCCAGCGCACGGAGCCGCGCGCCTGAGCGCTACGGCGCGAAGTGCGCGTCGGGCTCGACGGCCACCTCGAGCACGAGGGGTGCCGCCGGGCCCGCCGGGCCGGGCAGCGCCGCGTCGAGCGCGGCGAGCAGCCCGGCGTGGTCGTCGACCCGCCGGGCCGGGCAGCCCAGCCCGGCGGCGAGGGTGTGCACGCTGACCTCGGGGAACCCCGGCCACGGCGGCCGCCCGCCGTGCTGCTCGGCGAGCCGGTCCATCACCGCGTAGCCGCCGTTGGCGAGCACGACGACCAGCACGCCGACGTCGTGGTGCGCGGCGGTCCACAGGGCCTGGATCGCGTAGAGCGAGGACCCGTCGCCGACGACGGCGACCACCGGCCGGTCCGGCCGCGCCATCCGCACGCCGATCGCGGCGGGCAGCGCGAACCCCAGCCCGCCCATCGCGGCGGACAGGAAGCCGAGCGGGGCCCGGGCGGGCAGCAGCCGGTGCAGGTCGGGGCGGCTGGACGGGGTCTCCTCGACGACGACGGCGTCGGCGGGCAGCCGCGCGGCCAGCGCGGCCAGGACGTGCGCGGCCCGCAGCGGCTCCCCCGGCCCCGGCGGGTCCGGTGCGACCGCCCTGGCGGGCACCGGCGCGGGCCCGGTCCGCTGCGGCAGCCGCTCCGCCAGCGCCCGGCACGCCGCGGCGGGCGGGCCGAGGACAGCGAGGTCGGCGGCGCTGTGGTGGGCGTCCTCGGCGTCGTCGGTGAGCACGGCGACCCGGGTGCCGGGCTCGACGAGCGGGCCGGGCTCGAAGGGGTACTGTCGGAACGCGGGCGCCCCGACGGCGAGCACGGCGTCGTGCCCGGCGAGCGCGGCGCGCAGCCGGGCCCGCCCGGCGGGCAGGTGCCCGGCGAAGGACGGGTGGTCCTGCGGGAAGCCGGCGCGGGCCGCGAACGGCTCCTGCCACACCGGGCAGCGCAGCCGCTCGGCCAGCGCGACGAGCGCCGCCCAGGTGTCCGGGTGGT
>JAPLAT010000350.1 GCA_026393175.1 Pseudonocardiales bacterium | reverse complement strand
GGTCGGTGCCACGGGGGTCGGTGCCCCGGGGCGGGGTACCGCGGGGGTCGGCGCCCCGGCGATCGGTGCCACGGGGGTCGGTGCCACGGGGGTCGGGCCCCCGGCGCACCGGGCGGTCGCCCCCGCGCGACTGCGGCGGGACCGGCCGGGTCGGCTCGTCGACGCGACCGTCGGCGCCCCGGCGTGGCTCCTGGGGGCGGATCGGGCGACGCTCGCGGCGCCGGTCACCCGGATCCATCGCTCACCATCCCCTGCCCTGTGCCGATCCCGTCATCGATCCCGTCTGCGGCGCTCGACGGTGAGATCCGTACCCGAGAGTACTGCCGGTGACGGGCGGTCGAACGGCGCACCTCGCCGCGGGGGCGGAAGCGGGACATCGGGGGACACACCGGTCGCCCGGACGGCCGAACGCCGGAGCGCTCGTCCGGTCCGGGCCCTCCCCGGCGCGCTGCACGGGCCCGCTCGTGCCCGCCCGACCTGTCCGGCCGTACAGGTCGACCGGGTCCGTGGCAGGGGTTCCGGGGCCCGTTCGCGGGCTAGGGTGCGGCGAGACGTCGGCGTGCGAGGAGTGGTGATGGCGAGCAGCAAGGAGTGGTTCGAGACGGTGGCCGAGGCCCAGCGCCGCGCGAAGAAGCGGCTGCCGCGCTCGGTCTACCTCGCGCTGGTCGCGGGCTCGGAGCAGGGGATCACCCTCGACGACAACGTCAAGGCGTTCTCCGAGATCGGGTTCCGGCCGCACATCGCGAACCTCCCGCAGGAGCGCGACCAGGCCACGTCGGTCATGGGCCAGGACGTGTCGCTGCCCGTGCTGATCTCGCCCACGGGCGTGCAGGCCGTCACCCCGGACGGCGAGGTCGCCGTCGCGCGCGCCGCGAACCAGGTCGGCACGGCGATGGGCCTGAGCTCGTTCGCGAGCAAGCCCGTCGAGGACGTGTGCGAGGCCAACCCGAAGACGTTCTTCCAGATGTACTGGGTCGGCAGCCGCGACCGGATCCTGCAGCGCGCGGAGCGGGCGCGGAAGGCCGGCGCCAAGGGCCTCATCGTCACGCTGGACTGGACCTTCGCGACCCGCCGCGACTGGGGCAGTTCGCGACCCGCCGCGACTGGGGCAGCCCGCCCATCCCCGAGAAGATGGACCTCAAGGCGATCCTGCAGTTCGCGCCCGAGGGCATCGTCCGGCCGAAGTACGTGCTGGAGTGGGCCCGCAGCGGCGGCCTGCCCGACCTCACCACCCCGAACCTCGCCGCCCCCGGCGAGGACGCCCCCACGTTCTTCGGCGCGTACGGCGAGTGGATGGGCACCCCGCTGCCCACCTGGGAGGACATCGCCTGGCTGCGCAACGAGTGGGACGGGCCGTTCGCGGTGAAGGGGATCATGCACCCGGACGACGCCCGGCGCGCCGTCGACGCCGGGGCCACCGCCATCTCGGTGTCCAACCACGGCGGCAACAACCTGGACGGCACCCCGGCCTCGATCCGCGCGCTGCCCGACATCGTCAAGGCCGTGGGCGGCCAGACCGAGGTGCTGCTCGACGGCGGCATCCGCCGCGGCGGCGACGTGGTCAAGGCCCTGGCCCTCGGGGCGAAGGCCGTGATGATCGGCCGCGCCTACCTGTGGGGCATGGCGGCGAACGGCGAGGCCGGCGTGGTGAACGTCCTGTCCATCCTGCGCAGCGGCATCGACGAGGCGCTGCTCGGGCTGGGCAAGTCGAGCATCCACGACCTGACCCCCGACGACCTGATCGTGCCGGAGGACTTCACCCGCGGTCACCGGGCGACGGCGCTGCCCACCCCCTGAGCCCGGCTACAGGGCGGGGATCACCGAGTGCCCGTAGGCCTCGACGGTCTCCTCCCTGGCGTCGTGCATGGCGTAGATCGCGAACTGGTCCACGCCCAGCTCGCGGAGCTGGGCCAGCCGCTCGAGCTGGGCCGCGGGCGGGCCGAGCAGGCAGAACCGGTCGACGACCTCGTCGGGCACGAAGTCCGTGGAGCGGTTGCCGGCGCGGCCGTGGTGGCCGTAGTCGTAGCCCTCGCGCCCGGCGATGTAGCCGGTGAGCTCGGCGGGCACGGCCCCGGAGTCGCCGTAGCGCGACAC
>JAPLAT010000545.1 GCA_026393175.1 Pseudonocardiales bacterium | reverse complement strand
ATCTCGAGGCGGGCGATCGTCTGGCGGTAGGCCAGGAACGACACCGTCTCGGTGCCGTTCGCGCCCGCCGTCATGATGAACACGCTGTCGAACACGCGGAACGCGTCGAGCGTGCGGAACAGCAGGGCCACCATGATCGCGGCCTTCATGTTCGGGATGGTGACCTTGCGCATCCGCTGCCACCACGTGGCGCCGTCGACCTGCGCGGCCTCCTGCAGCACGTCGGGCACCTGGGCCAGACCCGCGAGCAGCAGCAGCGAGATGAACGGCGTGGTCTTCCAGATCTCGGCCAGGCAGATCACCAGGAGCGATGTGCCGGTGCCCCCGAACCAGTCGGTGTCGGCGGAGACGCCCGGCAGCCACGCGAACCAGCTGTTGACGAACCCGGACGTCAGGTCGAACGCGAACTGCCAGGCGAACGCCGAGACGACCGTGATGATCGCGTAGGGCAGCAGGATCGCCGCCCGCAGGATCGGGCGCAGGCCCTTGAGCGCCTTGAGCATCACCAGCGCGAGCGCGAAGCCGAGCACGAGCTCCACGGCGACGGTGACGACCGTGATGAACGCGGTGACGCCGAACGACTGCCACCACAGGGCGTCGGTCAGGACCACCCAGTAGTTGCCCAGCCCGACGAACGAGCGGTTGCCCGGGTCGGTGAGGCGGTAGGAGAACAGCGAGTCGTAGACGGCCTGCGCGATCGGGTAGGCGGTGACCAGCAGCATCACCGCGAAGGCCGGACCGGCGAGCATCCAGCCCAGGCGCCGCTCGGCGCGGACCCGGTCGCTGAGGCCTCCCGACCCCGAGACCGGCTTGCCCTCGGCGGTCGCCCCGACGGACGGGGGTGCGGTCGTGGTCACAGGAGTTCCTCCCCGGACAGGACGGCGCGGATCAGTTCGGCGGCCGCGGGACCGGTCGTTCCGGGCACGACGGCGGTGGGCGGGTGGTAGACGCGCTGCAGGCTGCCCGAGACCTCGCTGTAGTACGCGGTCTGCGGGCGCGGCTTGGCCTGCTGCAGCGACTGCGCGATGACCGGGGCCATCGGGAACTCGGCGATCACCTCAGGGTCCTCGAACACCGCGAGGCTGGCCGCCGGGTTGCCGTCGGAGATGAAGTACGCCTTCTGGTTCTCGTCGGAGGTGATGCACTCGGTGGCTTGGAAGGCCAGGTCCGGGTAGCGGCTGGACGCACCGACGCCGAGGTTGATCCCGCCGTAGGGCGGCGCGCTGGGCGTGCCCGGATCGACGGAGGGGTAGACCGACCAGCCGTAGTCGTCGACGACGGACTGCTCGAGGGTGCCGCCCTCGACACCGCTCTTCGCCCGGCCCCAGACGAACGGCCAGTTGACCATGAACCCGGCGTCGCCGGCCTCGAAGGAGGCGACGCTCTCGTCCTCACCCGCGGTGGTGAAGGCGGGGCCGACGGCGCCGCTGTTGGCCACTGCGTCCATGACCGCCGTGGCGCGCTGGGCCTGCGGGGACGCCAGGCCGAGCTGGACGTCCTCGGGGCGGTCGGCCGTCTCGGTGATCACCGAGCCGCCGGCGGACTCGATCAGAGCGTTGAACCACACGACCAGCGACTCGGCGCGGCGGCCCTGCGCGGCGATCTGGGTGTCCTGCTCCTGCGCGGCGGTGATGAGCTGGTCCCAGGTGACGGGCTGGGTCACGTCCAGGCCCGCGGCCTGCGCGACCGACTTCTTGTACCAGAGCAGCTGTGTGTTGGCCCAGAACGGGACCGTGACCAGCTGCCCCTCCCAGGTCGCGCCCTCCAGGGCGCTCTCCACCACGCCCTCGCTCACCCGCTCGGCGACGTCGGGCGGCACCGGGGCGAGGAAGCCCGCCTGCGCGAACTCCGGGATGTAGGGCGGGTCCAGGCTCATCAGGTCGATCGAGGAGTCGTTGGCCGCCAGGCGCCGGACGAGCTGCTGGCGCTGCTCGGACGACTCGCGGGGCAGCGTGGACGTGCTGATCGTGTACTGCCCGTTCGCCGCCTCGGTGCACCGCGCGGCGATCTCCTCCTGCCCGCCCGAGTCGGGGTTGATGTACCAGACGAGGTCCGGTGGGCCCGTCTGCCCCGCTCCGCATCCCGCCAACCCGATCGCCGCGACCGCTGCCGTGGCAGCGGCGACGAGGCGACGACGTCCACGCTGGTGGCGCATCAGCACTCCTCCGCACGTCTTGGGCGGCCGCCCGTCGGCCGTCGGCCGAGGACGCCTGCGCCTGTTCGTCCTACCTCACGGAGTGCCGTCCCGCTGGCGGGAGACGGCCGAGCCCGCACCGTCGTCCCGGGCCTGCGCACCCCGCACGGCCATCATGGTGTGAGGTGGAGCACTACTCAACCCGGCCGAGACCGGGGCGTGACCCGCGGGGCCGGCCGCGGACACGCGACAGGGGCCGGATCCCTCGATCCGGCCCCTGTCGGGTGGTGGTCGTGCGCGCTGATCAGGAGGGTGCGGGCCCCGACCCCATCGCGAGCTTGGCCAGCAGTTCGCGGGCCTTCTCGGCGTTGCGCGGCTGGCAGAGCACGTCGTAGCGGCCCGCGACCATCTGGCTGGCCGAGGTGAAGTCCCGCCTGCCCCGGCTGGCGCCGTACCCGACGGCGGCGAACACGAGCCCGAAAACCACACCGGACAGCAGGCCGGCGAGGATTGGGCCGAAGGACGCCTCCGGGCTGAAGAACGTGAGCAGCAGGCCGACGAACAGACCGAACCAGGCGCCCGACGCCGCCCCCGACATGAGGACCCGGCCCCAGGTCAGGCGGCCGATGACGCGCTCGACCAGCATGAGGTCGACGCCGACGATGGTGACGTCCCGGACGGGGAAGTCGGAGTCGGCCAGGTGGTCGACGGCCCGCTGCGCCTCCTCGTAGGTGGCGTAACTGCCGACCGGCCAGCCGGTGGGCGGGGTCGGCAGGTTGGGCAGGCCGGGCGCGGTGCGCGCGGGCCCGCCGAACGGTGTGCTCATTTCGGGCCTCCTGGGTGGTGTGTCTGTTTCCTCAACGCCTGGGCGTGCACCGTAGTGCCGCCGGGGTCCAGGATCACACCCGGACGAGACCTAACGCAGCTTGTACTCCTTCAGCAGGCCCCGGCTGATGATCGTCTTCTGGATCTCGCTGGTGCCCTCGCCGATGAGCAGGAACGGCGCCTCGCGCATGAGGCGCTCGATCTCGTACTCCTTGGAGTAGCCGTAGCCGCCGTGGATGCGGAACGACTCCTGCGTGACCTCGGCGCAGTACTCCGACGCGATGAGCTTCGCCATGCCCGACTCGACGTCGAAACGGGCGCCGGAGTCCTT
>JAPLAT010000608.1 GCA_026393175.1 Pseudonocardiales bacterium | reverse complement strand
TCGGGTGCATGAACATCGAGTCCGCCGCACGGGCGACGTCGCCGCCGTGGTCGAAGTAGGCGGCGAGCGTGGCCAGGTAGTCGGTCCGGCCCGAATGATCCATCTGTTGGAGGACCTGGATGTGGCCGCGGAGCAGGTCCGGCCGTTCGGCGGTCGCGTGTCGCAGCCGGTCCAGCACGAAGGCGGATCGCACGTCGGCGGCCCGGACGATCGTCCGTCGACCCGTCGCCAGGAGCCAGTCGAGTATCTCGTCGACGTCGGCGATGTTGTGCTGCTCGCTCGCGCGGTCGGACGTACGCCCGTCGACGACGACGGCGGCGGCCTTCCCCGCCACCCGTGCGCTGGCGCGCAGATGGGCGAGGACGGCTGTCTCGGACCGGGTCGGGCTGCCGGACAGGGGGAGCCGGACATGGAGTCGGAGACCGCCCGGCCCCATGGAGTAGGCGGGTCGGGACTGCAGACGGAGGGCGTCGACGACGCCCTGGAACGCCCCGTGGGCATCACCCGGGTCGTCGAGCGCGACCGCGACCAGCCGGAATCGCCGCGTTCCCGAGGTGCACCGTGCCCCTGATCCCGTGCCGTCGAGCTGCTGCGACATCACACCTCGACCGAGGGGTGTCGCCGATCCGGGCACACGGTGGACTCACGCATCTCCACACCGGCACGATCGTCGTGGCGCCCCACGGGTGCCCTACCCCATCGGGTAGTCCCGCGCGGCCGGCTCCCGGGTCCCGTGGGGCGCGGCGTACTCCTCGGACAGCGATCAGAGCCAGGGCCCGTGGGGCCCTGGCTCTGATGTCGACGGGAGCCCGTCGGTACGCGACGGACCGGCGTGCGGACGCGGTCGGACGGGACGGTCAGCCCGCGGCCAGCTCGTCGAGGTACTCCTGCGGGATGTCCGCGGCCATCTCGGCGTAGCCGGCCTGGTTCGGGTGCAGGTTGTCCAGGGCGTCGTACTGCAGTGCGATCCAGTCGGGGATGATCGGGTCCTTGATCGAGGCGTCGAAGTCGATGACCCCGTCGAAGTACCGGTCACCCTCGGTCCGCAGCCACTCGTTGACCTGGTTGCGCTTGGCGACGTTGTCCGGGGTGGAGTAGAAGCCGTAGGGCGCGGGCCGCAGCAGGTTGCCGGCCGGGGTGAGCGTGCCGATGTAGATCGGGACGCCCTCCGCGCGGACCTGCTCGGCGATGTCCTTCCAGGCCTCGATCAGCTCCTCGGCGCTCACCGACGGCCCCTGCGCGATGGCCGTGCCGAAGTCGTTGATGCCCTGCAGGAAGATCACACCGCCGAGGTTGGGCTGGTCGAGGACGTCGCGCTGCAGCCGGTTCAGCGTGGACGGCCCGATGCCGTCGGCGGTGACCCGGCCACCGCTGATCGCCTGGTTGGCGATCGACAGGTTCTGCGTCGCCGGGTCCTCCTTCAGGCGCCGCGCCAGCACGTCGGGGTAGCGCCCGTCGGTGTTGCCGTCCGAGAGGAACCCGTCGGTGATCGAGTCGCCGAGCGCGACGATGGTCCTGTCGCCGGGCTCGCCCTCGACCTGGATGCTCGCCGCGTAGTAGACGGCGGTCGTCAGCGTCGACGTGTAGTTGTTGACGACGATGCCGCGCTCGGCGAACGCGTCGTCGGCAGCGACCTCGGTCTGGTCCCCGGCCGCGGTGAAGAACGTCTGCATCGCGTTGCCGTGCACGGTCGCCGCACCCTGACCGGCCGGGACGAACATGCTGACGACCACGTGATCGAGGTCCTCGGTCGGCAGCGCCACCGGGTCCGACAGGACCGTCCGACCCCGGGGGATCGTGACCGAGTCGGCGCCGCCGAAGGTCACGGGCATCGGCTCGCCGTCGACGTCGGCGCCGCTGTCGCCCTGACGCCTGCCGACGGTCACCGACGGGAACGTGGTGTCCGTCGTGCCGTACTCGTTCGACAGCTCGATCCGCACGGCGTCGCCGCCGTGGTGCAGGTACATGACCTGGCGGATCGTCTCGTCGTGGAACGCCTCCGGCGGCGGGACGACGCCCTGGACGGCCGCCACCTGGTTCGTGCCGGACAGCGTCTCGGCTCCGAACGAGGCCAGGGTCGACGGACCCTGCGGGGACGCCGACCAGGCCGTGACCCAGGTGCCGTCACCGTCATCGCCGTGGCCGGTGTCCTTCCCGCCGACGAGAGTGCCGTCCCCCACCGATCCCGAGCCGTACCCGGTGGACCCGGCCATCGCCGCCGGCGCGGCCAGCAGCGCCACGACCGTCGTCGCGGCCGCGATCGTCGCCGCCCGTGCGCGTCGCGTACGCCACGCCCGTCGTACCTGTGTCTGCACCTACGGTCCTCCTCGACACGCCGGACTCCAGTACCCGTGAGCCCGCCGCCGGTCCCGTGCCGTGGGTACGGCTGGGAAGGACGGCTTGTGCTCCGCACGGGTGATGCGCAGGATCTGACGATCACGCGCTGACGACGGAACGACGCCCGAACGGCCCACGTGACGGACGAACGGACGAGTTTGGACGGACCGACAAAGCGCGCCGACGAGCCGGCCGACCGGATGGTCGTCGTGCGCCACACACCGTCGGCCCGAACGGGTGGTGCCTCTTGACGGCGGACGCCCTCGACGGTTCCCCGTGCCCGGATCGAGGACGAGAACCAGGTCCGGCCCGTTCCCCGACGCCGTGGACGCGTCGGTGCGGCCACCGTCGAGTGGCTCGCGTTTGACGTATGCGGCGCCGTGCCCGATGCTCCACCCGGGTGTTACCGCCGGTACGGCGGACCGGACGAGGAGGAGTGCCGTGCTGCTGGCGCAGGAGACGCGGGCCGCCGGTGGGGCGGCCCTGGACCAGATCCTGATCGCGACGGCGGGGGCCGGTGTGCTCACCGCGCTGCTGCTCGTGCTCGGGTGGGGGCACCGCACCGGGCGGATCACGCTGCTGGCGCGGGGCGCGGCGATGGCCGAGCGGTCGCCGCTGACCCGCGGGCTGCCGGGCTGGGTCGGGCTCCCGACGATCGTCGCGATGGTCGCGCTGATCACCGCGCTGCTCGGCATGTACTGGGACATCTCCCTGCACATCACGAACGGCCGCGACGAGGGCCCGCTGGCCAACATCGCGCACTACCCGATCCTGTTCGGCCTCTTCGGGCTGTTCGCCGCGGGCGTGCTGGCGATGGTGCTGCCCGCGCCCGGGGAGCGGCCCGGCCCGGCGGCCGTGCGTATCACCCGCGACTGGCACGCCCCCGTCGGCGGGGTGCTGCTGGCCGCGGCCGGGTTCTACGCGCTGCTCGGCTTCCCGCTCGACGACGTGTGGCACCGCGTGTTCGGCCAGGACGTCACGCTCTGGGGGCCCACGCACCTCATGCTCATCGGCGGGGCCGGGCTGTCGCTCGTCGCGTTGGCGGTGCTGGACCGCGAGGGGCGCCTCGCCCGCGCCGCCCGGCCGGGCCAGACGCCGCTCGCGCGCTACCTCACGCTCGGCATGATGATGGGCGGGTTCCTCATCGGGCTGTCGGTGTTCCAGGCCGAGTGGGACTTCGGCGTGCCGCAGTTCCGGATGGTGCACCAGCCCTACCTCATCGCCGTCGCGGCGGCGTGCGCGCTGGTCACGGCACGGCTGGTGGTGGGGCGCGGCGGCGCGCTGTTCGCCGTCGGCTTCTGCCTGCTCGTGCGCGGCGGGGTGTCGGTGGTCGTCGGGCCGGTGCTCGGCGAGCTGTTCGCGGCCGTGCCGCTCTACCTGGCCGAGGCCGTGCTCGTCGAGCTGGCGGCGGTGGCGCTGCGGCGCCGGCGGCTGGCCTTCGGCGCCGTGGCCGGGCTGCTGATCGGCACGGCCGGGTTCGCCGCGGAGTACGCCTGGACGCAGGTGGCCTTCCCGCTGCCGTGGGCGCCGGACATGGTGGCCGAGGGCGTGCTGCACGCCGTGCTCGGCGGCGTCGCGGGCGGCGTGCTCGGCGCGCTGCTGGTGCTGGGGCTGGAGGGCCGACCGCCGCGCGCGGCGAAGGCGCTGTTCGCCGCGTGCCTGGTGCTGATCGCGGTCTGCGTGGGCAACGCGCTGGCGTACACCGTGCCGCAGGGCGCCTCGGCCGACGTCGCGCTGGGCGAGGTGCGCGACGGCCTCGCCGACGGCGTGAGCGTGCGGTTCTCCCCCGCCGACCTCGTCGACGACCCGACCTGGGTGACGGTCACGGCGTGGCAGGGCGGCGACCTCGTCGTCGAGCCGCTGCGGCCCACCGGTGACGGCACGTGGGCGACGGACGCGGCCGTCCCGGTGGACGGCACGTGGAAGACGCTCGTGCGGCTGCACGACGGGCGCGCGCTGGGCGGCGTGGAGATCTTCCTGCCCGCCGACGAGGTGCTCGGCGAGCCCGAGGTGCCCGCGCTCGCCGCCACGACCCGGCCGGTGATCGCCGAGCAGCAGATCCTGCAGCGCGAGCTCCAGGACGGGGTCCCGGCCGGGCTGTTCACCACGGGCTCGCTGGTCGTGCTCGCGCTGAGCCTGGCGCTGGTGGTCGGGCTCGCCGCCGGCGTCGCGCGGGTGGCGCGGGTGACGCCCGAGCCGGTCGGCCCGCGCGAGCAGGTGCCGGCGTGAGCGGGCGACGGGCCGCCGCGGGGGAGCGGACGTGAGCGGCGGCGTCGTCGTCGCGGTGCTGGCCGACCACCCGCTGCTCGACACCGTGCCGTTCTTCGCGCCCGCGTTCGTCGTGCTGGGGGTGCTGCTGGTGGTCGTGATCCGCGACCGCCGCCGCGGCGACGACCCGGAGGAGGAGGACCGGCCGTGAGGGTCCGCGTCGCGCTCGTGCCCCTGCTGCTCGCCGTGGCGGCCTGCGGCGCACCGGATGTCACCCCTCCCGGGAACCAGACGGCCGCCGCTCCCGCCGTCGACGCGGCGATCACCGTGGCGGGCGGGGCGGTGACGGGCGTCGGGCCGCGGCTGGACGTGCCGCTGGGCGCGACGCTGCGGCTCACCGTGCGGAGCGACGCCGCCGACGAGCTGCACGTGCACGGCTACGACCGCACCCTCGACCTCGCGCCCGGCGCCCCGGCGCTGCTGGAGCTGACGGCCGACGTGCCCGGCGTGTTCGAGGTGGAGCTGCACGACGCGGGCACGGTGGTCACCAGCCTGCGGGTGCGGTGAACCCGCGGCAGGGGATCCTCGCCCACGGCATCGGCGGGCGCAGCGACCTCCCGCTCGACGCCGGCGCGGCCGCGATCGGGGCGGGGCTGGCCGTCGCGGTGTCGTTCGCGGCGCTGGCCGTGCTGCGGCCGCGGCCCTGGCTGGACCCCGCGCGCGTCCGCCCGCTCGGCCGGGTCCGCCTGCCGCTCGGACCGCTCCGCGCCCTCGTGCTCGCCGCGGCGGTGGGCGCGGTCGCGACCGCCCTCCTCGGCCCCGCGGACCCCGCGCGCAACCTCGCGCCGTGGGTGCTGCACGTCTGGCTGTGGGTGGGTGTCGCGTTCGCCTCCGCCCTGCTCGGCCCGGTGTGGCGGGCGGTGAACCCGCTGCGCACGCTGCACCGCCTGCTGCCGGCCCGCCCGCCGCGCCCGCTGCCGGCCGGGGTCGGGCTGTGGCCGGCCGCGGCCGCGCTCGCGGCGTACACCTGGCTGGAGCTCGTGGCGCCCTTCGGGGCCGCACCGCGCGCCGTCGGGGTGTACCTCCTGGTGCAGTCGGCCCTGCTGCTCGCCGGGGCCGCGCGGTACGGGGAGGGGTTCCTCGCCCGCGCCGACCCCTTCGAGGTGTACTCCACGCTGCTCGGCGCGCTGAGCCCCCTGCACCGCGACGGCGGGCGGTTCGTGCTGCGCAACCCGCTGTCCGGGCTGCTCACCGTGCCCGCCCGGCCGGGGCTGGTGGCCGTCGCGGTCGTCCTGCTGGGGTCCACGGCCTTCGACGGCCTGAGCCGCTCGGTGTGGTGGGCGACGCTGCCGCCGTCCGTCGCGCTCGACACCGCCGGGCTCGCGGCAGGGATCGCACTGATCGCGGCGCTGTACCTCGGCGCGTGCCGGCTGGTGGCCGGGCTCGCCCCCGTGCCGGTGGGCGCACCCGCCGGCCGGGAGCCCACCGCGGCGGTGGCCGCCCGCTTCGCCCCCACCCTGCTGCCGATCGCGCTGGGCTACGCCGTCGCCCACTACTGCTCGTTCCTGCTGCTGGAGGGGCAGACCGTGCTGGTGCTGCTCGGCCTGCTCCCCGCGGTGCAGTACGGCTGGCTCACCCCCGCGGCCGTCGCCACGGTGCAGCTCAACGCCGTGGTGCTCGGCCACGTCGCCGCCACCGCCGCCGCGCACGACCTGGCCCTGCGCACCTCGGTGGACGCCCGGCGCGAGCAGGTGCCGCTCGTCGTCGCGATGGTCCTGCTCACGGGGCTGGCGATCGTGCTGCTGCTCTCCGGATAGCCGGTCGGGCAGCGGGGCACCCGTCCGGGCGACGATCCGTACCGGACATCAGCGGCTGTACGGAGGTCGGGACGCGCGGGGGACGCCACCGTCCCGGCATGCACCG
>JAPLAT010000423.1 GCA_026393175.1 Pseudonocardiales bacterium | reverse complement strand
ACGGCCGAGCGGCCGGTGTTCCCGCCGCGACCGCCCGTGGCGGGTCGCCCGCTGCCCCCCGCCGCCCCGCCGCAGCAGGCCGGGTCCCGGCCGGAGGGGGCGACGGGTTCCCCGCAGGCCGGCCCCCGGCAGACGGGGCCGCAGCAGACCGGGCCGCAGCAGACCGGGCCCCAGCAGACGGGGCCGCAGCCGATCGGGTCCGAGCAGACGGGACCGCAGCCGATCGGGCCCCAGGCCGGGCCCCCGCCCGCGTCCCGGTCGGCAGCGCTCCACCAGACCGGACCCCAGCGCGCGGTGCCGCCGCAGGGCCCGCCGTCCCCGCCCCAGGGGCTCCCGGCCGGTCCGCCCGCGTCGCCGCCGGACCTCGCGCCCCGCACTCCGCCGCGCGGCGGGCGGTGGACCGATCCGGGCGCCGTCGCGGCCCAGCAGGCCCAGCAGGCGCGGGCCGGGGACCAGCCGGCCGACCTGTCGTCGGCGCGGCTGCTGCGGCCCAGCAAGCGGCCCCCGCAGTCGGGCTGGCGCCGGCTGGTCTACGTCCTGACCGGGCGCCTGATCAACCCGGGGGAGAGCCCGGCCGACGTCCGCCGCCGCGAGCTCACCGTGCGCGTCAACCAGCCGCTGCTGGGCTGCTACAAGATCGCGATGCTGAGCCTCAAGGGCGGGGTCGGGAAGACCACGGTCACGGCCACGCTCGGGTCGACGTTCGCGTCGCTGCGCGGCGACCGCGTCATCGCGCTGGACGCCAACCCCGACCGCGGCACGCTCAGCCAGAAGATCCCGCTGGAGACCAGCGCCACCGTCCGCAACCTGCTGCGCGACGCCCAGCGCGTCCGCCGCTACACCGACGTGCGCGCCTACACCTCGCAGGGCCCGTCGCGGCTGGAGGTGCTGGCCAGCGAGCAGGACCCGGCGGTGTCGGAGGCGTTCAGCGAGGACGACTACCGCCGCACCGTCACCCTGCTCGAGCACTTCTACAACATCGTGCTCACCGACTGCGGCACCGGCCTGATGCACTCCGCGATGTACGGCGTGCTCGGCGTCGCCGACCAGCTGATCATCGTGTCGTCGAGCTCGATCGACGGGGCGCGCAGCGCGTCGGCCACGATGGACTGGCTCGACGCGCACGGCCACGGCGACCTGGTGAAGAACGCCGTGGCGGTGGTGAACAACGTCAGCCGCTCGTCGGGCGGGGTGGACCTGGACCGCGTGGCCGAGCACTTTGCGGCGCGCTGCCGCGCGGTGGTGCGGATCCCCTTCGACGCGCACCTGCAGGAGGGCGCGGAGGTGGACCTGGACCGGCTGGAGCCGGAGACGCGGCTCGCGCTGCTGGAGCTGGCCGCGGCGGTGGCCGACGCGTTCGCCTCGGCCCACAGCTTCGGCTGAGACCCGGCCGGTTCCGCGGAACCGGCCGGGACCGGCTCAGGCGGGCGGGTCCTCGGGACGGCGGACCCGCTCGTCGAGCTGGCGCAGGAAGTCGGGGTCGTCGTCGGGGCCGCTCACGCGGCGCGGCGGGACCTCACGCCGGGGCGGGCCGAACGAGCCGCGTTCCTGGCCCTGCCCCGCGCTCATCGCCCTCCACAGGACCACGGCGACGAGCACCGCGACGACCAATGCGATGAGCACCAGCATCACCACCACCTCCGCCCACGAGGTTAGCGGAGGGGAGGTGAGGCCGGAGTCACGTGCGGCGACCCGCCGGGCGTCAGCCGTGAGCGGGCGGGAGCGTGGCCTCGCTGGTGAGGTCGGCGAGCAGGCTGCGCACCTCGGACTCGCGGAACCGGCGGTGGCCGCCGGGCGTGCGGATCGAACCGATGCGGCCGGCGGAGGCCCAGCGCGTGACCGTCTTCGGGTCGACGCGGAACAGGCCGGCCACCTCGCCGGGGGTGAGCAGGCGTTCGTCGCTGCCCGTCGGTGCTGCCATCGTGCTGCCTCCACGGCTGGGGGAGTATCCGTGCCATCGTGACACCCGGGACCCCGGGTACTCGAACGGTTGTCGGCGGGTAAAGCGCGTCTAAAGGACGAATCGGGCGTCGTAGGCTGGGGCGATGAACTCCTCCCTGGCGGCGGCCGTCGGGCTCT
Source organism: Pseudonocardiales bacterium (assembly GCA_026393175.1). Taxonomy (GTDB): domain Bacteria; phylum Actinomycetota; class Actinomycetes; order Mycobacteriales; family Pseudonocardiaceae; genus Pseudonocardia. The sequence goes on along the minus strand of JAPLAT010000423.1, from coordinate 1,624 downwards.
ACACGCTGGCCCGGCTGGCGCTCGTCGCGGCGATCGCGACCGTGCTCTACCTCGTCGGCGTGCCGCTCGTCATCGCGCTCCTGGTGGCCCTCGTCGTGGCCCTGCCGTTGTCGATGGTGCTCTTCCGCGGCCTGCGGAGCCGGCTGGACGCCGCGCTGGCCGAGGCGTCCGCGCGGCGGTCGGCGGAGCGCGACGCCCTGCGGGCGCGGCTGCGCGGCGAGGAGTAGGCGCCCCGAGCGGGGTCGGCCGGCCGCCGTCGGGCCGGGCGCGCCCGCGCCTACAGGGCCAGGCCGATCGCGGTGAGCAGCGACCAGGCCAGCAGCACCAGGCCGGTGCGGCCCAGCACGGGCACGAGGTCGCTGCCCGTCGCGCCGCCGAGCACCTGCCGGACCGGCGGCACGGCGAGCGGGAGCGCGAGCAGCGCCAGCAGCACCCACGGGACGCGCAGCGCGGTCAGGAGGGTCAGCAGGAACGGCAGCGCGACGAGGGCGACGTAGAGGCGGCGGGTGTCGGTGTCGCCCAGCACGACGGCGAGGGTGCGCTTGCCGACGACCTCGTCGGTGGGGATGTCGCGCAGGTTGTTCGCGACCAGGACCGCGCAGGCGAGCGCCCCGACGCCGACGGCGCCGACGATCGCCGGCGCGCCGGGCGCCCCGGACTGCGTCAGCACCGTGCCGAGCACCGCCACCGGCCCGAAGAACACGAACACCGCGACCTCGCCGAGCCCCGCGTAGCCGTAGGGGCGGCTGCCGCCGGTGTAGAACCAGGCGCCCGCGACGCAGAGCGCGCCCACCGCGATCAGCCACCACTGCTGGGCCAGCGACACCAGCGTCAGCCCGGCCAGTGCGGCGACGGCGAAGCACCCCCACGCCGCGTTCCGGACCGCGACCGGTTCGGCCAGCCGCGACCCGACCAGCCGCAGCGGCCCCACGCGCTCGTCGTCGGTGCCGCGGATGCCGTCGGAGTAGTCGTTGGCGAAGTTCACGCCCACCACCAGCGCCACGGCCACGACCAGGGCCAGCAGCGCCCGGCCCGGCGCGACCGTCCCGGCCCCCACCGCGGCCCCCGTCCCGACCAGCACGGGGGACACCGCCGTCGGCAGGGTGCGGGGCCGGGCGCCCTGCACCCACTGGTTCAGCGTCGCCACCAGGGAACGCTATCCGACGGGCCGGGACGGCGCGCCGACCGCTCGCCCACCGCACGGCCCCGGTGCGGCGCCCGTGGTGCGCGGAGGGTCGTCGATCGCCGGGCAGGGTGCACGCGCCGTGTCCGCGCGCCCGGGCCCGGGGCCGGGCCGCCGCCGTGCCCTCCGTGCCGTGCCCGCGGAAGGCCGGCCGGGTCGGAGCGCGGGCGCGTCATCCCGCCGTCGGGTCGGGGGACGTGGTCGGGTCGGCAGACGTGGTCGGGCCGGGGGAGGTGGTGGGGTCCGAGGAGGTGGTGGGGGCGGAGGTGGTGGGCGCGGAGGTGGTCGGGGCGGAGGTTGTCGGGGCGGAGGTGGTCGGGGCGGCGCCGCTCGTGGGCGTCGCGGACGGGTCGGCGCCCTCGCCCGTGGCCAGGTCGCCGGTCCCGCTGCCCGCGGTCCGGCCGGTGGCGTCGTCGGCCTCCCCGGCGTCCGCCACACCCG
>JAPLAT010000667.1 GCA_026393175.1 Pseudonocardiales bacterium | reverse complement strand
CGGGCCGCGGCCGCCCAGCGGATGCTCAACTCGATGACCGAGGCCCAGCGCAACGAGCTCATGGAGCTGTCCCAGCAGGCGTTCGGCGACCCGCGACTGGCGCAGGCGCTGTCGCAGCTCGACGCGCAGCTGCAGGGCCTGCGGCCCGGGGAGGACTGGGAGGGCAGCGGCCGGTTCCGCGGCGAGAACCCGATGGGCATGGGCGAGGCCACCCGCGCGATGGAGGAGCTGGGGCAGCTCGACGCCCTGGCCGAGCAGCTCTCCCAGAGCTACCCGGGCGCCCGGCTGGAGGACATCGACCTGGACTCCGTCGGGCGCCATCTCGGCGACCAGGCCCGCGTCGACGCCCGCGCGCTGGCCGAGCTGCAGCGCGAGCTGGAGCGCCAGGGCCTGTTCACCCGGGCCGCCGACGGGTCGCTGCAGCTGTCCCCGAAGGCGCTGCGGCGGCTGGGGGAGTCGGCGCTGCGCGAGGTCGTCGACCGGATCGGGGCGCGGCGCGGTGAGCGCGACACCCACCGCTCCGGCGCGGCGGGCGAGGCCACCGGCGCCACCCGGCCGTGGGCGTTCGGCGACACCCAGGCCTGGAGCGTGCCGCGCACGCTGCTCAACGCCCAGCTCCGCCGCGCGGGCGGTGACCCGCGCCCGCTCGACGTCACCGACGTGGAGATCGTGGAGACCGAGCAGCGCAGCCGCGCGGCGGTCGCGCTGTGCGTCGACACCTCGTGGTCGATGGTGCAGGACGGGCGCTGGGTGCCGATGAAGCGCACCGCGCTGGCCCTGCACCAGCTGATCTCCACCCGGTTCCGCGGCGACGACCTCACGCTCATCGGCTTCGGCCGGCACGCCCGTCGGCTCGACCTCGGGGAGCTCGTCGGGCTGGAGGGGGCCTGGGAGCAGGGCACCAACCTGCACCATGCGCTGCTGCTGGCCGGGGAGCACCTGCGCCGGCACCCCGACGCCCAGCCGGTGGTGCTCGTCGTCACCGACGGGGAGCCGACCGCGCACCTGGAGCGCGACGGGCACGCGCTGTTCGACTACCCGACCAGCCCGGAGACCCTGCGCGCGACCGTCGCCGAGCTGGACCGGGTGACCGGGCTGCGCGCGTCGGTCACGTTCTTCGTGCTCGGCGACGACCCCCGCCTCGCCGCCTTCCTCGACGGCCTGGCCCGCCGCTGCGGCGGCCGGGTCGTCGCCCCGACGCTCGACGGGCTCGGGGCCGAGGTGGTGGCGGACTACCTGCGCACCCGGACGTGACCGGGGCGCCGCCCGCCTGCCTGCGCTGCGGGGCCGTCCGGGACCCGGCCGACCCCGCGGCGCTGGCCTGGGCGTGCGAGCCCCGCCCGGACGGCGGACCGGCCGCGTGGCTCTGCCCGGCCTGCACGCGGGCCCACGCCCGCGACATCGAGGCGAAGCTGCCGCCCGAGTGGTGGTGACCGGGGGGCTGGCGCGACGGTAACCGGCAGGCTACGGTAACCCACCGGTTACCACCTCGGGGAGGACCCGTGCCGACGTCCTACGCCGTGCGCCGCGCGATCGACGCCGATCCGCAGACCGTCTGGGGCCTGCTCACCGACCCCGCGGGCTACCCGTCGTGGAACCCGGCCGTGCTCTCCCTCGACGGGTGGATCGCCGCGGGGGAGCGGATCACGCTCGTGTCGGCCGTCGACCCGGGGCGGACGTTCCGGCTCACCGTCACCCGGCTCGACCCGCCGCGCTCCATGGTCTGGGCGGGCGGGATGCCGCTGGGCCTGTTCCGCGGCGTGCGGACCTTCACCCTCACCCCCCGCGACGGCGGCACCGACTTCGCGATGGCGGAGGTGTTCGCCGGCCCGCTGGCCCCGCTGGTCACCCGGTTCGTGCCGGACATGACCGAGGCGTTCGCGCAGTTCGGCGACGGCCTGAAGAAGGCCGCCGAGAACCGGGCCTGACGGTGACCGACCCCCGGCCCGCCCCGCACGAGGCCGCGCTGGAGGCGCTCGGGGACGGGAGCAGGCGCGCGATCCTGGAGATCCTGTCCTCGGGAGGTCGGTCGGTGCAGCAGATCGCGGACGGGCTGGAGATCAGCAGGCCCGCGGTGTCGCGGCACCTGCGGGTGCTCAAGGCGGCCGGGCTGGTCACCGACCGCGCGGAGGGCGCCCGGCGCATCTACCGGCTCGACGACGACGGGGTGGACGCCGTGCGCCGCTACTTCGCCCGGGTCTGGGCGGACGCGGCGCCGCGGTTCCGCCTGGCCGCGGAGAACCTGACCCCGGCCCCGGAGGACCCGTGACGGAGCCGCTCGTCGTCGAGTTCGCGGTCGCCGCGCCGCCCGCGCACGCGTTCGCCGTCTGGACGGGACGCGCGGCGCTCTGGTGGCCGCCCGGCCACACGGTCAGCGGGGCGCCCGCCCGGATCGACGTCGAGCCGCGCGCGGGCGGGCGGATCGTCGAGACCGGGCCGGCGGGGGAGCGGCACGTGTGGGGCGAGGTGCTGGTCTGGGAGCCGCCGGCCCGGCTGCGCTACCGCTGGCACCTGTTCTTCGACCCCGCCGAGGCGACCGAGGTGGAGGTGACGTTCACCCCGACGGACGGCGGTACCGCGGTGCGGCTCGTGCAGACCGGGTGGGACCGCCTGGGCCCGGCCGGTCCGCCCCGCCGCGAGCGCACCGGACAGGTGTGGACGACGCTCGGCGAGCGCTTCGCCGCCGCCGTCGCGGCCGGGTGAGGAGCCGCCACCGTGCGGGGCGTCTCGTACTGTGGGGACATGCAACCCTGGGCCCCCGTCGACGTTCCCCGCCTGGCCGGAGAGGGCCCCGCCCTGCGGCTGCACGACACCTCCACCGGCCGCGTGCGGCCGACGGCGCCGGGCCGCGAGGCGCTGATGTACGTCTGCGGCATCACCCCCTACGACGCCACGCACCTCGGCCACGCCGCCACCTACCTGGCCTTCGACCTGGTGAACCGGGTGTGGCGGGATCTGGGCCACGACGTGCACTACGTGCAGAACGTCACCGACATCGACGACCCGCTGCTGGAGCGCGCCGCCCGCGACCAGGACGACTGGGTGGTGCTCGGCATGCGCGAGACCGCGCTGTTCCGCGAGGACATGGAGGCGCTGCGGGTGATCCCCCCGCGGCACTACGTCGGCGCCGTCGAGGCGATGGCCGAGATCGCCGAGCTGGTCGGCAAGCTGCTGGCCTCCGGGGCGGCCTACCGCTGCGACGACCCGGAGTTCCCCGACGTCTACTTCGACGCCTCCACGACCGGCCGGTTCGGCTACGAGTCCAACCTCGACGAGGCCACGATGCTGCGGCTGTTCGCCGAGCGCGGCGGCGACCCGGACCGGGCGGGCAAGCGCCACCCCCTCGACGCGCTGCTGTGGCGGATGGCCCGCGAGGGCGAGCCGCGCTGGGAGTCCGATCTGGGCCCGGGGCGGCCCGGCTGGCACGTCGAGTGCGCGGCGATCGCGCTCAACCGGCTCGGCCCGCGCATCGACCTCAACGGCGGCGGGTCCGACCTCGCCTTCCCGCACCACGAGTGCGGGGCCGCGCACGCGGAGGCCTTCACCGGCCAGCACCCGTTCGCCGGGCACTACACGCACGCCGGGATGATCGGGCTCGACGGCGAGAAGATGTCCAAGTCGCGCGGCAACCTGGTGTTCGTCTCCAAGCTGCGCGCCGAGGGCGTCGACCCGAACGCGATCCGGGTGGCGCTGCTCGCGGGGCACTACCGCAGCGACCGGGCCTGGACCGCGGACCTGCTCGACACGGCGCAGGCCCGGCTGGCCCGCTGGCGCGAGGCCGCCGCGCTGCCGGCCGGCCCCGCCGCCGACGACCTGGTGCTACGGCTGCGCACCCACCTCGCCGACGACCTGGACACCCCCCGGGCCCTCGCCGCCGTCGACGCCTGGGCCGCGGAGGCACTCGAGCGGCGCGGCACCGACGGGGCGGCGCCCGGCCTGGTGCGCGACGCCCTCGACGCGCTGCTCGGGGTGCGCCTCTAGCGGCAGGTCAGTCCGGCGGCTCCTGGTCGCCGTCCTCGGGGTCGCCGTCCTCGGGGTCGCCGTTTTCGGGGTCGCCGTCCTCGGGGTCCCCGTCCGGGTTCGTCTCCGCGGGCGAGGCCGGCACTGGCACGTCCAGGTCGAGGTCCGGGGCGTCGGGGTTGCGGGGTGCGTCCGGGTCGGGCGCCGGGCCGTCGTCCGGGGCCGGGTCGTGCTCGGGGGAGATCGTCATGCCGTGGTCTACCCGTTTCTGGTTGCATGACCCACATGGCCCGCAACGTGCTCGGCGGAGACCTCGCGGTCTGCGGCACCGACCCCCTGACCGGCTTCCTGCGCAACGGCTGCTGCGACACCGACGGCCGGGACGCGGGCGTGCACACCGTCTGCGCCCGGGTCACCGCGGAGTTCCTGGAGTTCAGCGCGGCCGCCGGCAACGACCTGTCGACGCCGCGGCCCGAGTACGGGTTCGCCGGCCTGGCGCCGGGGGACCGCTGGTGCCTGTGCGCGTCGCGCTGGGCGGATGCGCTGGCCGCGGGCGTCGCGCCGCCCGTCGTGCTGGAGGCGACGCACGCGCGCACGCTGGAGTGGGTCGACCTCGACGACCTGAAGGCCCACGCCGCCCGGTGATCGGCGTGCCGGGCGGCACCCGCTCTGGTTGCATGACCGGTGTGATCAGCCTCGATCTCGCCCTGCGGCTGCGGGCCGCAGGCCTGCCCTGGACCCCGGCGTCGGGCGACCGGTTCGTCATCCCGGGGCGGGACATGGACGAGCAGGTGTTCGTCGTCAGCGAGCTCACCATCGACGTGCACGAGACCGCGCTGGGCCGGCTGCTGCGGTTCAACGGCACGACGGAGTGGGCGCTGGACAGCGTCGAGGCCGACGAGGTGGTGTGGCTGCCCCGCGAGGGCCAGCTCCGGGAGGCGCTCGGCGCGGCGTTCCGGCGGCTGGAGCCGATCGGCGACGGCTGGGCCGTCGTCACCGGGACGGGGGCGGCCGAGCACCGGGAGATCGACGTCGACGCCGAGCGGGCCTACGCCCGCGCCGTGCTCCACCTGCTCACCGGCTGACCCGCGGGGACCCGGGGATCAGCCCGGCCGGGGCTCCCGGGCGGGCGGGAGCACCACCGGGGCCGCGACGGCCAGCAGCACGGCGGGCAGGACGAACCCGGCCACCGGGTCGAGGTGGTAGACCGGGGTGAACGCCAGCGGCGACACCGCGCCCCCGCCGAAGCGCACCGCCTGCACCACCGACATCGACCCGCCCGCGTTGGCCCGCCCCGACTTCAGGACCAGCGCGTTCACCCCGACCAGCAGGAGCTGGGTGGCCACCCCGCCCAGCGCCCACAGCAGCGCCACGAGCCAGACGACCGGGGCCAGCCCCACCCCGAGGACGACGACCGCACCGAGCGCGGACCCGGCCAGCACGCTGCGCCGCGGCCCGATCCGGTCCACGCCGCCGCCGACGAGCCGGGCGGTCAGCAGCCCGGCCACGCCGAGCCCGGTGAGCACCACCCCGCGGGCGCCCGAGGTCAGCGCGAACTCCTCCTCCAGGCGCAGCGCGACGAGGAAGTTCAGCCCGGCCAGGCACCCCCAGCCGACGGCCGCGACGAGCCCGGCCCGCACCACGTCGGGCCGCCACGCCGAGCGCAGCGAGGCCCGCTCGGCGCCACGGGTGCCCGAGGGGATGCCGGCCACCGCGAGCAGGGCGGCCACGACCGCGACCCCGCCGAAGGCCCAGCGCCAGTCCACCTCCGCGGCGAGACCGCCCAGCAGCGGTGCCGAGGTCTGCCCGGCGGCCTGCAGCGAGCCGAACCAGCCCAGCGCCCGGCCCAGGCGGTCGGGGGCGGCCGCGGAGGCCAGCGCGGCGAGCAGCAGCGGCGTGGTGAACGCGTTCGCGGCGCCCTGCACCGCCCGGGCGGCGAGGAACAGCGGCCAGCTCGCGGCGAGCACGCACGCGACCGAGGCGAGCACGTAGACCCCGTAGGCGGCGACGACGGTGCGCCGCCTGCCCCACCGCTCGCCGTAGGTGCCCGACACGAGCATCAGCGCCGCGAACGGCAGCAGGTACGCCGTCACCGACGCGGCGGCCGTGCCGGCCGGGACGCCGAACGAGGTGCCCAGCTCCGGCAGCATCGCCACCGTGACGCCGCCGCCGAACGGGCCGAGGAACGCCCCCGCGTAGAGCCCGGAGCGGGCGAGCCGCCCGGGCTCAGCCACGGCCGGTCGCACGGGGGCCGGTCGCACGGGGGCCGGTCGCACGGGGGGCGGGCACACCAGAGCCGGTGACACAGGGACCCCGACTCGGGCGCACGGAGACCCCGACTCGCGGGGCGGGGGCCGGGGTGGCGGTCAGGAGCCGGTGCCCCCGGTGCCGCGGCGGCGCAGGTACCGCTCGAAGTCGGCCGCGATGGCGTCGCCGTCGGCCTCGGGGAGCACCTCGTCGCCCGCCTCGGCCTGCTCCTCGAGCTGGCGGACGTACTCGCGCACCTCGTCGTCGGCCTCGGCCATCTCCGAGACCGTGCGCTCCCACTCCTCGGCCTGCTCGGGGAGCCCGCCGAGGGGCACCTCCACGTCGAGCACCTCCTCGACGCGCTGCAGCAGCGCCACCGCCGCCTTGGGCACGCGGGCCTGCGAGACGTAGTGCGGCACCGCCGCCCAGAACGACATCGCCGGCACCCCGGCCTCGACGCACGCGTTCTGGAACACCCCGACGATCCCGGTCGGCCCCTGGTAGGTCGAGGGCTCGACGCGCAGGTCGTCGGCCGACGTCGCGTCGTAGGAGATGCCGCTCACCGTGGTGGGCCGGGTGTGCGGGATGTCGGTCAGCAGCGCACCCAGGGTGATGACCTTCGTCACGCCGAGGCGCTCGACGTGACCCAGCAGCTCGGCGCAGAAGGACTTCCAGCGCAGGTTCGGCTCGATGCCGTTGACGAGCACGACGTGCCGCTCGGTGCCCGGGATCGTGGCCACCGACAGCCGGGTCGTCTGCCACTCGATCCGGCGGGTGACGCCGTCGGTGTAGCGGACGTGCGGGCGCGTGACCTGGAAGTCGTAGTACTCCTCGGGGTCCACGGCCGCCAGCGGCGTGGCGTCCCAGGACAGCTCCAGGTGCTCCAGTGCGGTGCTCGCGGCCTCGCCCGCGTCGTTCCAGCCCTCGAACGCGGCGATCATCACCGGGTCGACGAGCCGGGGGTCCGGATCGGGTGCGGTCATCGCCCCAGGGTACGGCCCGGCCGCTGCGGGGGAGACGCCCGACACCCCGGGGCCCGACTACCCTGGTGGGGTGGCTCCTGCACCCGACCGCCGCTTCCTCGACGCCCTGGACCAGCGCGTCCTCATCGCCGACGGCGCGATGGGCACCATGCTCCAGGACGCCGGCGAGCGCGGGGACCTGGTCCTCGACGACTTCGCCGGCCTGGAGGGGTGCAACGAGATCCTCAACGACACCCGTCCGGACGTCGTGCGGCACATCCACCGCGCGTACTTCGAGGCGGGCGCCGACGCCGTCGAGACCAACACGTTCGGCGCGAACCTGCCCAACCTCGCCGACTACGACATCGCCGACCGCATCCGCGAGCTCGCGGAGAAGGGCACGCGGCTGGCCCGCGAGGTCGCCGACGAGATGTCCACGCCGGAGCGGCCGCGCTTCGTGCTCGGCTCCGTCGGCCCCGGCACGAAGCTGCCGACCCTGGGCCACGCCCCGTTCGCCGCGCTGCGCGACGCCTACGCCGAGTGCGGCCGCGGCCTGCTCGGCGGGGGCGCGGACGCCGTCATCATCGAGACCTGTCAGGACCTGCTGCAGGTCAAGGCGGCCGTGCTGGGCGTCCAGCAGGCGATGCGCGACGAGGGCAGGCACATCCCGATCATCGCCCAGGTGGCGATGGAGACCACCGGCACGATGCTGCTGGGCTCGGAGATCGGCGCCGCGCTCACCGCGCTGGAGCCGCTGGGCATCGACCTGATCGGCCTGAACTGCTCCACCGGGCCCGAGGAGATGAGCGAGCACCTGCGCACGCTGTCCAAGCACGCGCGCGTCCCGCTCTCGGTCATGCCCAACGCCGGGCTGCCGGTGCTGGGCCCGAACGGCGCCGAGTACCCGCTCGACCCCGACGGCCTGGCGAGCGCCCTCGCGACGTTCGTGCGCGAGTACGGCGTGCGGCTGGTCGGCGGCTGCTGCGGCTCCACCCCGGCGCACGTCACCGCCATCGTCGACGCGGTCCGCGACGTCGCCCCGCCCGTCCGGCACCCGCGCCCCGAGCCCGGCCTGAGCTCGCTGTACTCGTCGGTGCCGTTCCGCCAGGACACCTCGGTGCTCATGATCGGCGAGCGCACGAACGCCAACGGGTCGAAGAAGTTCCGCGACGCGATGCTCGCCGAGGACTGGGAGGCCTGCGTCGGCATCGCCCGCGAGCAGACCCGCGAGGGCGCCCACCTCATCGACCTGTGCGTCGACTACGTCGGCCGCGACGGCGTCGCCGACATGGCCGAGCTGGCCGGTCGGCTGGCCACGGCGTCCACGCTGCCGGTGATGCTCGACTCCACCGAGCCCGAGGTGCTGCGGGCCGGCCTGGAGCGCCTGGGCGGCCGGTCGATCATCAACTCGGTGAACTACGAGGACGGCGACGGCCCGGACTCGCGGTTCCAGAAGGCGATGGCGCTGGCCCGCGAGCACGGCGCGGCCGTGGTCGCGCTGTGCATCGACGAGGAGGGCCAGGCCCGCACCGCGGAGTGGAAGGTCCGGGTCGCCGACCGGCTGATCACCGACCTCACCACGAACCACGGCATGCACGTCGCCGACATCGTCGTCGACACGCTCACCTTCCCGATCACCACGGGGCAGGAGGAGGTGCGCCGCGACGCGATCGAGACGATCGAGGCGATCCGCGAGCTCAAGCGCCTCCACCCCGACGTGCAGACCACCCTCGGGGTGTCCAACGTCTCCTTCGGCCTCAACGCCGCCGCCCGGCAGGTCCTCAACTCGGTGTTCCTGCACGAGTGCGTCAACGCCGGGCTGGACACCGCGATCGTCTCGGCCGCGAAGATCCTGCCGATGAGCAAGATCCCCGACGAGCAGCGGTCGGTGGCCCTGGACCTGGTCTACGACCGCAGGCGCCACGGGTACGACCCGCTCAACCGCTTCATGGAGCTGTTCGAGGGCGTCTCGGCGTCCTCGGCGCGGGCCAGCCGGGCCGACGAGCTCGCCGCGCTGCCGCTGTTCGAGCGGCTGGAGCGGCGCATCGTCGACGGCGAGCGCGAGGGCCTGGAGGCCGACCTCGACGCGGCACTGGAGTCCCGCCCCGCCCTGGAGATCATCAACGACACGCTGCTGTCGGGGATGAAGACCGTGGGCGAGCTGTTCGGCTCCGGGCAGATGCAGCTGCCGTTCGTGCTGGCCAGCGCCGAGGTGATGAAGACCGCCGTCGCGTTCCTGGAGCCGCACATGGAGCGCGCCGAGGACGACACGGGCAAGGGCACGATCGTGCTGGCCACGGTCAAGGGCGACGTCCACGACATCGGCAAGAACCTCGTCGACATCATCCTGACCAACAACGGCTACACCGTGGTCAACCTGGGCATCAAGCAGCCGATCGCCACCATCCTCTCGGCGGCGGAGGAGCACCGCGCCGACGCCGTCGGCATGTCCGGGCTGCTCGTGAAGTCCACGGTGGTGATGAAGGAGAACCTGCAGGAGATGAACTCCCGCGGGGTCGCCGCACGGCTGCCGGTGCTGCTCGGCGGGGCGGCGCTCACCCGCTCCTACGTGGAGAACGACCTGGCCGAGGTCTACGAGGGCCGGGTGTCCTACGCCCGCGACGCGTTCGAGGGCCTGCGCCTGATGGACGCCACGATGGCCCGCCGCCGCGGCGAGGTCCCCGAGACCACGCCCGAGGAGGAGGCGGCCAAGGCCGAGCGCCGGGCGCGGCACGAGCGGTCGCAGCGCGTCGCGGCCAAGCGCAAGGCCGCCGCGGCCGCCGTCGCCGGGCCGGTGCCGTCGCGCTCGGACGTCGCCACCGACAACCCGATCCCGACCCCGCCGTTCTGGGGCACCCGGGTCGTCAAGGGCATCGCGCTGGCCGAGTACTCCGGCATGGTCGACGAGCGCGCGCTGTTCCTGGGCCAGTGGGGCCTGCGCGGCGCCCGGGGCGGCTCCGGGCCCACCTACGAGGAGCTGGTGGAGACCGAGGGCCGCCCGCGGCTGCGGTACTGGCTGGAGCGGCTGTCCACCGAGGGCGTGCTCGCCCACGCCGCCGTCGTCTACGGCTACTTCCCCGCGGTGTCCGAGGGCGACGCGCTGGTGGTGCTCGACCTCGACGCCGAGGGCCGGGCCCGGCCCGACGCCCCCGAGCGGTACCGCCTGGAGTTCCCCCGCCAGCGCCGCGACCGGCACCTGTGCCTGGCCGACTTCTGGCGCCCGCGCGAGCTGGCCGTGCAGCGCGGCGAGGTCGACGTGCTGCCGCTGCACCTCGTGACGATGGGCCAGCCGATCGCGGACTACGCCAACGAGCTGTTCGCGAAGGACGCCTACCGCGACTACCTGGAGGTGCACGGCCTGGGCGTGCAGCTCACCGAGGCGCTGGCGGAGCTGTGGCACCGGCGCATCCGCGAGGAGCTGGTGTTCACCGGCGGCGGGTCGGTCTCCGCGGAGGACCCGTCGGACGTCCGCGAGTTCTTCGACCTGGGCTACCGGGGCGCGCGCTACTCGCTGGGCTACGGCGCCTGCCCCAACCTGGAGGACCGGGGCAAGCTCGTCGACCTGCTGCAGCCGGGCCGGATCGGCGTGGAGCTGTCCGAGGAGCTGCAGCTGCACCCCGAGCAGTCCACCGACGCGATGGTGGCCCACCACCCCGAGGCGAAGTACTTCAATGCGGGCTGACGCCCCCGTGGGTGCGGAGAGGTGTGCTGACACCTCTGCGCACTCACGAGGGCCGGAGGCGGTCCTGTGGGACATGGACGGCACGCTCGTCGACTCGGAGAAGGTCTGGACCGTCGCGCTCGTGGAGGTCTCCCGGGACCTGCGCCGCGAGCTGTCGGCGGACGCGAGGGCGGCGATCGTCGGGTCGAGCGTGCCGCGCACGCTGCGCATCCTGTTCGACGACCTGGAGCTGCCGCACGACCCCGACGTCATGCGGGCCGCGGGGGAGCGGATCGTCGCGCGCACGGCGGAGCTGTTCGCCGGCGGCCTGGAGTGGCGGCCGGGCGCGGTGGAGGCGCTGCGCCTGGTGGCCGCGGCCGGGTGGCCCGCCGCGCTGGTCACCAACACCGGGCGCGAGCTCACCGAGCAGGCGCTGGAGACGATCGGCCGCGAGCACTTCGCCGTCACGGTGTGCGGCGACGAGGTGCCCCGCGGCAAGCCCGATCCCGACCCCTACCTGCGCGCCGCCGAGCTGCTGGGCGTCGATCCCGGGCACTGCCTCGCGGTCGAGGACTCGCCCACCGGGGCGCTGGCCGCCGAGCGGGCGGGCGCCGCGGTGCTCGTCGTCCCGTGCGACGTGCCGGTGCCCGCGGAGCCCGGCCGGGTGCTGCGGGAGTCGCTGACGGGCCTGTCGGTCACCGACCTGGTGGACGGCTACACCCGGGCACGGGCTGGTCGCGCGGCGTGAAAGCATGCCGCTGGTCGCAGGAGGAGGACCGGGCGCAGCAGCACCGCGAGCCCCGCCGCGCCGCTCCGGCGACCACCGATGACACTGGATGCGTGATGGGAGCACCGAGGTGAAGACCTTCGACGAGCTGTTCGCCGAGCTCGCGGTCAAGGCCACGACCCGGCCGGAGGGGTCGGGCACGGTCGCCGCGCTCGACGCCGGCGTCCACGCGCAGGGCAAGAAGGTCCTCGAGGAGGCCGGCGAGGTGTGGCTGGCCGCCGAGCACGAGGGTGACGACGCGCTCGCCGAGGAGATCTCCCAGCTGCTCTACCGCGTCCAGGTCCTCATGCTGGGCCGCGGGCTCACCCCCGAGCACGTCTACAAGTACCTGTAGGCCGCACTACCACCAGGAGAGCTCCATGCTCCGCGTCGCACTCCCCAACAAGGGCACTCTCGCCGAGCCCGCCGCCACGATGATGCGCGAGGCCGGTTACCGCCAGCGGTCCGACTCGCGCGACCTGAGCATGCCCGACGAGGAGAACGACATCGAGTTCTTCTACCTGCGGCCCAAGGACATCGCGACCTACGTCGGCAACGGCGACCTGCAGCTCGGCGTCACCGGCGCGGACCTGATGGACGAGTCGGGCAGCCAGGTCCAGACGGTCCTCCCGCTGGGGTTCGGGCACTCGAAGTTCCGCTTCGCCGCGCCGGACGACGGCGAGATCAAGGACATCCAGGACCTCGAGGGCCGCACGATCGCGACGTCCTACCCGCGGCTGGTGCGCGCGCACCTGGCCCGCAACCGGGTGCGGTCGGAGATCGTCAAGCTGGACGGCGCCGTCGAGATCTCGGTGCGCCTGGGCGTGGCCGACGCCATCGCCGACGTCGTGTCGTCGGGGCGCACCCTGCGCCAGCACAACCTGCGGGTGATCGGCGACCCCATAGCGGCGTCGGAGGCCACGCTCATCGAGCGCGAGCCCCGGCCCGACCGCGAGGAGCCCGCCCACATCGCGGCCGAGAAGAAGGTCTTCATCGAGCGGATGCGCGGCGTCGTCTACGCCCGCCAGTACCTGATGCTCGACTACGACTGCCGCAACGAGCTGCTCGAGTCCGCCCGCGAGATCAGCCCCGGGCTGCAGGCCCCGACCGTCTCCCCGCTCACCGAGAGCGGCTGGTCCGCGGTGCGGTCGATGGTGCTCAAGCGCGACGTCAACGCCGTGATGGATCGGCTGGCCGACCTCGGCGCCCGGGCCATCCTGGCCTCGGAGATCCGCTCCTGCCGGGCGATCGACGGCCGCAGCTGACCCGGCCCGGCTAGCCGGCCGCCGGGCCGCGCGGACGCACGATGAGCTGCTGCGCGGCCCGCCCGACGTGGCCGTCGGTGTCGAACAGCACCGCCGTGGACGTGCCGAGACCGCCCGGCCCGACCACGGCGTTCGCCGACACCGCGATCCACTCGCCCGCCGGCACGCGGTGCAGGTGCAGCGTCAGCTCGGTGTTGACGAAGAGCCAGTGCCGGATGTCGAGCGCGGCGCCGATGCCGTTGGCGTTGTCGGCCACCAGCGCGAGCCGCTGCCACGCGGTGGGCTCCTCGCCCGCCACGAGCGGGATCCGCTGGCGCACCCAGGCCACCCCGGGCCCGGGCTCCTCCAGCCGCCCGCTGACCCAGCGGAACTCCATGGCGTCGAGGAAGCCGGGCAGCCAGCCCTCCGGGCGCCCGGTGCGCTCCTCCGCCGTGTCCACGGGCGGAGGCGACGGCACCGCCCCGGTGGCGACGGCCGCGGTGTCGCCCTCGGCGATCCGCCACGCCCGTGCCCGCAGCACGGCCCGCCCGCCCGCGGTCAGCTCCGCGGCCAGCAGCGCGATCGCCCGGCCGGGGCGCTCCACGGTCGCCCGCACCTCGACCTCACCGGCCGGGATGGGTCCCAGCACCTCCACCGTCACCCGCGCGAGCTGGGTGCCCGGCCGGTCGTCGCAGCGCTCCAGCGCCCGCACGAGCAGCGCGGCGGGCGGCCCGCCGTGCTGGGCGTCGGCGAACCAGGGGCCGGTCGTGGAGAACCCGGCGTGGAAGCGGTCGGCACCCAGCGGCGTGTAGAAGGCGTCGTCGAGCGGCACCTCGCCATCCTGCCCGACGCGATCACCCGACCGGGTCGGCGGCGTCCGGTTCGGCGGGCCAGCCCGGGTAGGGCGGCGGGGTGCCGCCCCAGGCCGGGCACCTCGGGCGGTGGGCGCACCAGTCGCACGCCCGCGACGGGCTGGGCCGGAAGTCGCCGGTGGCCCCCGCCTCCAGCACCGCCGCCCAGATCGCCTCCAGCACCCCGGCGAAGCGCAGCAGCTCGGCGGCGTCGGGGCGGTAGCCCAGCATCGTGCGGTCGCCGAGGTAGACCAGCCGCAGCTCGTCGGGGGCGCGGCCGTGCAGCAGCAGCAGCGCCAGCGCGTAGAACTTCATCGGGAACAGGGCGCGGGCCTCGCCGGGCGGGGGCGGCGCCGACCCGGTCTTGTAGTCCACGACCCGCATCCGCCCGTCCGCGGCGACGTCGAGCCGGTCGACGTAGCCGCGCAGCAGCAGGCCCGACGCCAGCTCGACCTCGACGAGGAGCTCGCGCGCGGCGGGCTCGATCCGGCGCGGGTCCTCCAGGGCGAACCAGCCGTCGAGCAGGTCGCCCGCGGACGCCAGCCAGGGGCCCGTCCCGGCCGGGTCGGGGAACAGGTCCGTGGCGAGCGCGGGCTCGGCCGCGCGGAGCTCGGCCCAGGTCGGCGCGACGAGCGCCCGCGCGGCGGCCGGGTCACGGCGCGGGGCGGGCAGGTCGAACAGCCGCTCGAGCACGGCGTGCACCAGCGTGCCGCGCACCTGCGGCGGCGACGGCGGCTCGGGCAGCCGGTCGACGGCCCGGAACCGGTAGAGCAGCGGGCACCGCTTGAAGTCCCCGGCCCGCGAGGGCGACAGCGCCGGGCGGCGCCGCGGCGCGTCCGGAGCCGGGTCGGGGGAGGCGGTCACCGCGCGAGCGTAGGCGCGGGGACCGACGGTGGGCCCGCGACCGGCGCACCGGCGACGGGTGAGCCCCGCGTCGGGGCGCGGCCGGACCCCCGTACGGTGTGGCCCGATGAACAGCATGCTCCGCACCGCCACCCGCGCCGGCGTGCGCGCGGGTGCCGCCGTCGCGGTCGCCGCGGTGCTCGCGGGCGGCGCGCTGGCCGGGTGCACGACGCAGGGCCCCACGCCCACCACCCCGACCGCGGGCGCCACCTCGGCCGCGCCCACCACCGCCGCCGTCCCGACGGGCGAGGGCGCGGTGGGGGAGCAGGAGCAGGCCGTCGCCGCCGCGCTGGTCGCGTACCAGACCGCCGTCGCCGGCGGGGACTACGTCCTCGCCTGCTCGCAGATGACCACCGACGCCGCGGTCCGGCTCGTCGGCGCCGTGCAGGCCGCCGGCAACCCGGTGCCCGGCTGCGTCGAGGCGATGGCGGCGGTGCTCGGGCAGCCCGGCGCCGCGGAGGCCGCCATCGAGGCCGCCAACAGCATCACCGTCACCGACGTGACGATCGAGGGGCTCACCGCCACCA
Organism: Pseudonocardiales bacterium; assembly: GCA_026393175.1. Classification (GTDB taxonomy): domain Bacteria; phylum Actinomycetota; class Actinomycetes; order Mycobacteriales; family Pseudonocardiaceae; genus Pseudonocardia. Next base: position 2,214 of record JAPLAT010000667.1, on the reverse strand, counting down.
TCCGCTGGAGCTCCACCCGGCAGGGCGTGCCGCGCACCGACGACCTGGTGCTGCAGCAGATCGACCTGCAGTGGCGCCTGGCCGGCCCGGCGTGACGGGGCCGGCGCGGGGCGGGGTGTTCCGGGCGGGGGACCGGGTCCAGCTCACCGACCCCAAGGGCCGGCACTACACGGTCACGCTCGAGGCCGGGGCGCAGTACCACACCCACCGCGGCGGGATCGCCCACGACGACCTGATCGGGCAGCCGGAGGGCTCGCTCGTGCTCTCCCCGGTCGGCACCCCGTACCTGGCGCTGCGGCCGCGCCTGGCCGACTACGTGCTCTCGATGCCCCGCGGCGCCCAGGTGATCTACCCCAAGGACGCCGCGCAGATCCTCATGTGGGGCGACGTGTTCCCCGGCGCCCGGGTGCTGGAGGCCGGCGCCGGGTCGGGCGCGCTCACCTGCTCGCTGCTGCAGGCCGTGGGCCCCACGGGGCGGGTGGTCTCCTACGAGGTGCGGCCCGACCACGCCGAGCACGCCGAGCGCAACGTCCGGCGGTTCTTCGGAGAGCTACCACCCCACTGGACGATGCACGTCGCCGATCTGGCGGTACACGGTGACCGCACCGACGAGGCCGACGGCCGGTTCGACCGCATCGTGCTCGACATGCTGGCCCCGTGGGAGCACCTCGACACCGTCGCCAAGGCGCTCGTCCCCGGCGGGGTGCTGGTGGGCTACGTCGCCACCACCACCCAGCTCTCCCGCATCACCGAGGCGCTGCGCGAGCAGCAGTGCTGGACCGAGCCCGAGGCGTGGGAGTCGCTGGTCAGGGCCTGGCACGTGGTCGGACTGGCGGTGCGGCCCGAGCACCGGATGCAGGGGCACACCGCCTTCCTCGTGACCGCCCGCCGGCTCGCCGACGGCGTCACCCCGCCCCGCCCGCAGCGCCGTCCCACGAGCCGCTGACGTCCCGGTTCCGCCCGCCGCGCGACCCTCGGTGACCACGACGCACGGCGCGTGACGAGTGCGCGACGTGACCGCTCGCGTCAAGATGCCGTCCGCGTGAGTGATGGATCACCGAACGGGCGCACGGCCGCGGGGCGGGACTACGGGTACCGTAGAGCAACGGAACACGGAGGGAGGATGCCGTGAACCCCTACGACGGAACCGGCAGACGAGACACCGGTGGTGCCGACGAGGCAGCCGCCCAGATCCGCTTCCTCGAGGAAGAGGTCGCACTGCTCCGCCGCAAGCTCGCGGAGTCGCCGCGCCAGGCCAGGGTCCTGGAGCAGCGTCTCGCCGAGTCGGCGAGCAGGCTCTCCCAGCTCTCGGCGCGCAACGAGAAGCTGACCGAGACGCTCAAGGAGGCCCGGGGCCAGCTCATCGCGCTGCGCGAGGAGGTCGACCGGCTGGCCCAGCCGCCCAGCGGCTACGGCGTGTTCCTGGCCCGCTTCCCCGACGAGACGGTGGACGTGTTCACCTCCGGCAGGCGGATGCGGGTGGCGGTCTCGCCCGCGGTGCCCACGGCCGAGCTGCGCAGCGGCCAGACCGTGCGGCTCAACGAGGCCCTGACCGTCGTCGAGGCGGGGGACTACGAGCGCGTCGGCGAGGTCTGCTCGCTGCGCGAGGTGCTCGCCGAGCCCACCGACGAGCTCGCCGGCCGCGCGCTGGTCGTCGGGCACGCCGACGAGGAGCGCGTCGTCTGGCTCGCCGCGCCGCTCATCCGCACCGAGGACACGCCCGACGTCGTCCCGCTCAAGCCGGGGGACTCGCTGCTCGTCGACACGAAGGCGGGCTACGCCTACGAGCGGGTGCCGAAGGCCGAGGTCGAGGACCTCGTGCTGGAGGAGGTCCCCGACGTCGGGTACGAGGACATCGGCGGGCTGTTCCGGCAGATCGAGCAGATCCGCGACGCCGTGGAGCTGCCGTTCCTGCACGCCGAGCTGTTCACCGAGTACGAGCTGCGCCCGCCCAAGGGTGTGCTGCTCTACGGCCCTCCCGGCTGCGGCAAGACGCTCATCGCCAAGGCGGTCGCCAACTCGCTGGCCAAGAAGATCGCGGCCCAGCGCGGCGACAACCCCGACGAGGGGCGCGCGTTCTTCCTCAACATCAAGGGCCCCGAGCTGCTCAACAAGTTCGTCGGCGAGACCGAGCGGCACATCCGGCTGATCTTCCAGCGGGCGCGGGAGAAGGCCAGTGCCGGCACCCCGGTGATCGTGTTCTTCGACGAGATG
>JAPLAT010000684.1 GCA_026393175.1 Pseudonocardiales bacterium | reverse complement strand
CGCCTGCTTGAACGGCGGGGCGACCTTGTTCTTCACGACCTTGACGCGGGTGCGGTTGCCGACCATGTCGGAGCCGTCCTTGAGCGTCTCGATGCGGCGGATGTCGAGCCGGACCGAGGCGTAGAACTTGAGCGCCTTGCCGCCGGTCGTGGTCTCCGGCGACCCGAACATGACGCCGATCTTCTCGCGCAGCTGGTTGATGAAGATCATCGTGGTGCCCGAGTTGCTCAGCGCACCGGTGATCTTGCGCAGCGCCTGGCTCATCAGCCGGGCCTGCAGGCCGACGTGGCTGTCGCCCATCTCGCCCTCGATCTCCGCGCGCGGCACGAGCGCGGCCACCGAGTCGACGACGATGATGTCCAGCGCGCCGGACCGGATGAGCATGTCGGCGATCTCGAGCGCCTGCTCGCCCGTGTCGGGCTGGGAGACCAGCAGCGCGTCGGTGTCGACGCCCAGCGCCTTCGCGTACTCGGGGTCGAGCGCGTGCTCCGCGTCGATGAACGCGGCGATGCCGCCCGCGGCCTGCGCGTTGGCGACGCAGTGCAGCGCGACGGTGGTCTTGCCGGAGGACTCCGGCCCGTAGACCTCGATGACCCGGCCGCGGGGCAGCCCGCCCACGCCGAGCGCGACGTCCAGCGCGATCGACCCGGTGGGGATGATGCCGACCGGCGGGCGGGTGTCGTCGCCGAGGCGCATCACCGAGCCCTTGCCGTGGTTCTTCTCGATCTGGGCGAGGGCCAGCTCCAGAGCCTTCTCGCGATCGGGTGTGCTGCTCATCGCCGGGTCTCCACCTCGTCTGCTGTTCTTCTTCATCTCGGACCCGACGGTAGGGGCGGGCACCGACAATCCGCGGATCCGACTCCGGACCTGTGGACGGCCGACCCGCGATGTGGACGGAATGCTAGCGAACACGTGTTCGACAACGGGCGTCGACACGCCGAGCGGACCCGGGTCAGCGCCGGGCGGGCGGGACGTCGTAGGCCGCGCAGACCGCGAGCCAGACCTCCCGCGTGTCGACCCCGTCCGCCAGCGCCTGCTCGACGGTCCGCCCGCCGAGCGAGGCCAGGACGTGGTCGTGGGCGATGGACGCGGCCCGAGCGGCCCCGAACTCGCCCTCCATCAACTCCCGGAACTGCGTGTACCGCACGGGTCCAGGCTAGCGTCGGGTCCGTGGCGCTCGGCGACGTGTGGCGGTCCCTCGGCGGCGCGCCGGACCGGCTCGACCGGCTCGCCGTCACCGGCCCGGCCCGCGTGCTGCCCTCGGCGTTCGCCGTCACGACGGCGGGGGTCGCGGCCGTCGGGGCGAGCCTCCTGGCCGCCACGGCCGGGCCCGTCGCGCTCGACACGCGGCAGCTGGCCGTCGCGCTGCGCAGCGAGCGGTACCTGCTCCGCGACGGGCGGTCGGTCGGCCCGCCCTTCGACCCGCTGTCCGCGTTCCACCGCACCGCCGACGGCTGGCTGCGGCTGCACGCCAACTACCCGTGGCACCGCGCCGCGGCGCTGCGGGTGCTCGGTTGCCCCGCGGATCGGGTGCCGGACGCGGTCGCCGAGCGCGCGGGCGTCGAGCTGGAGGACGCGCTGCACGCCGCGGGCGGCGTCGGCGCCGCCGTCCGCACCGCGCGGGAGTGGCGGGAGACCGCCGGGCCCCCGCCCGCCCTGGTGGCGCACCACGTCGTCGGCGCGGCGGCGCCCCGACCCGCCCGGCGGCCCCGGGTCCTGGACCTGACCCGCGTCATCGCCGGCCCGGTCGCCACCCGCACGCTCGCCGTCCACGGTGCCGACGTCCTGCGCCTGGACGCCCCGGACCGGCCGGAGATCGCGCTGCAGTGGCTCGACACGCTGCCCGGCAAGCGCTCGGCGCTGCTCGACCTGCGCGACACCCCGACCCGCGAGGAGCTGCTGGCGGGCGCGGACGTCGTCGTCACCGGGTACCGGCCCGGCGCGCTCGACGCGTACGGCCTGTCCCCCGCGGCGCTGGCCGAGCGCCACCCCGGCCTCGTCGTCGCGACGCTGCCGGCGTGGGGCGAGGGCGGGCCGTGGGCGGGGCGGCGCGGTTTCGACAGCATCGTGCAGGCCGCGTGCGGGATCGCCGTCGCGGAGGGGTCGGCGGAGGCGCCCGGCGCCCTGCCCGCGCAGGTGCTCGACCACGCCACCGGCTACCTGCTCGCCGCGGCCGTCCTCCTCGCGCTGGACGCGCAGCGCCGCGCGGGCGGCACCCGGCACGTGCGGCTCTCGCTGGCCGGGACGGCGGCCTGGCTCACCGGCCTGCCTGCCGAGGAGGGCGAGGTCGCCGAGGTCGACCCGGCGCCCCACCTGCAGCGGGTCGGGGCGCTGACGCTCGCCGCCCCGCCCGGCACCGTCGACGGCCGCCCGCTGCGGTGGAGCGGCGCGCCGTCGTTCGGCACGGCGGCCCCGGCATGGCGGTAGCCTGGGGAAATGGGCGATCCGACCGGTTTCTCGTCACCCGTGGGACAGCTCGTGGTGTTCCTCGCGCTGGCCAGCTCGCTCGTGCTGCTGCTGCGCTGGTGGTGGCAGAACCGCGACCGGTGACCGGTCAGGTGTGCTCGGCCATGTACTCGTCGGCGCCGCGGTCGGAGTAGTCCAGGCCCGCACCGTGGGCGTGCTCGCGCCGGAACGCGACGAACCGCTCGCCGATCTCCGCGCGGTCGGCGGGCGGGACCTTCTCCAGGAACGGCGCGAGGTCGTCGGACTCCTCCTCGGCGAGGTGGTGGTCGTTCGCCTCGCGCGCGGCGTCGATCCCGGCCCACCAGGCGTCGCTGCCCTGCTCGGCGTCGGCGGCGGCGCGGATGCCGGCGCGGATGTCGTCGTGGTCGCCGACGGCGTCCTCGGTCTCCTCCTCCTTGCCGATCCGCGCGAGCAGCTCCGGGTAGAAGTGCTCCTCTTCCGCGGAGGCGTGCACCTCCAGGTCGGCGGCGAGCGGGCCCCACACGGCCGCGGCGGCCACCGGGTCGTCGCGCAGCCCGTCGAGCTCGGCGAAGCGGGCGCGGAAGGACTCGTGGTCGTCGAGGATGAGGCGGATCACGTCGGGCACGGCCGCATGGTCCCACGGCGCCCCCCGACCGGGCACGATGGCGCGGTGACCGTGCTCTGCGTGCCCTTCCACCTCGACGAGCCGCTCCCCGGCTTCGTCCCGCCCGTCACGCCGGACGAGGTGATCGCCCCCGACCTGCCCCCGGGCACGCCGTGGGAGCGCATGGCCGTGCTCTACGCGGAGGTCGCCGACGCGGTCGGGGAGGACGAGCTGCAGGTCGTGCTGTCCGGCGACTGCACCACGGCGCTGGCCGTCGTCGCCGGGCAGCAGCGCGCGGGGATCAGTCCGTCGATCGTCTGGTTCGACGCGCACGGGGACGTGCAGACCGCCGCGACGTCGACGTCGGGCTACCTCGGCGGGTTCCCGCTGCGCCAGCTCGTGGGCGGGGCGGACCGGCTGGTGCCCGACCGGCTCGGCCTGCGGCCGGTCCCCGAGTCCGACGTCCTGCTCGTCGGCGCGCGCGACCTCGACCCGCCGGAGGTGGAGTTCCTGGCGGGCTCGGCGATCCGGCAGGTGGCCGTCGACGCGGTGGTGGACGCGCTGCCCGACGGGCCGGTGCACCTGCACCTCGACGCCGACGTCGTCGACCCGCGCGACCTGCCCGGGCTGCTCTTCCCCTCCCCGGACGGGCCGCGCTGGCCCGAGGTGCTCGGCGCGGTGCGGGCGGTGCTGGCCACCTGCCCGGTCGTCGCGGTGACCGTCGGCTGCACCTGGTCCGGGTCCGGCACGCCGGAGTTCGCGGCGCTGGTGCGCGAGATCGCGGAGTCCGCGCGCTGAGACTGTCGGACCAGCGGCGCATGATGGACGGGTGACCGCGCTCGACCGTTTCTCCCCCGCCACCCGCGACTGGTTCGCCGGGGCCTTCGCCGCGCCCACCGCGGCGCAGGACGGGGCGTGGAGCGCGGCCCAGGCCGGCCGGCACGCGCTGGTCGTCGCCCCCACCGGGTCGGGCAAGACGCTCGCGGCCTTCCTCTGGGCGCTCGACCGGCTGGCGGCCACGCCCGTGCCTGCGGAGCCCAAGCACCGCTGCCGGGTCCTCTACGTCTCGCCGCTCAAGGCGCTCGCGGTCGACGTCCAGCGCAACCTGCGGTCCCCGCTCGCCGGCATCCGGCAGGCCTCCCAGCGCCTGGGGCTGCCGGTCCCGGACATCACGGTGGGGATGCGCACCGGCGACACCCCGGCCGACGAGCGGCGGCTGTTCGCCCGCACCCCGCCCGACGTGCTCGTCACCACGCCGGAGTCGCTGTTCCTGCTGCTCACCTCCGCGGCCCGGGAGTCGCTGCGCGGGGTCACGACGGTCATCCTCGACGAGGTGCACGCCGTCGCGGGCACGAAGCGCGGGGCGCACCTGGCGCTGTCGCTGGAGCGGCTCGACGAGCTGCTCGACGCCCCAGCCCAGCGGATCGGCCTGTCGGCCACGGTCCGCCCGCTCGACGAGGTGTCGACCTTCCTCGCCGGCGCGCGGCCGGTGGAGGTCGTGCAGCCGCCGATCCCGAAGACGATCGAGGTCACCGTCGAGGTCCCGGTGCCGGACCTGGCCGCCCTCGACGAGCGGCCCGCCCCGGGCAGCTCCGACGAGGAGGTCATCGGGTCGGCGGCGGGCACGGCGGAGCGGCCCTCGATCTGGCCCGCCGTGGAGCGGCGCCTGCTCGGGCTGGTCCGCGAGCACCGGTCCACGATCGTGTTCGCCAACTCCCGGCGCCTCGCCGAGCGGCTGACCTCCAAGCTCAACGAGCTGGCCGCCGAGGAGGCCGAGGCCGTCGAGCTGGACGCGCCCCCGGGCGTCGACGCCTTCCCGGCGGAGGCGATCGGCCAGTCCGGCATCGGCGGCGGCGCGCCGCCCACGGTCGCGAAGGCCCACCACGGGTCGATGTCGCGCGAGCAGCGCACGCTCGTGGAGGAGGAGCTCAAGGGCGGGCTGCTGCCGTGCGTCGTCGCCACGTCCAGCCTGGAGCTGGGCATCGACATGGGCGCGGTCGACCTCGTCGTGCAGGTCGAGGCGCCGCCGTCCGTCGCGTCCGGGCTGCAGCGGGTCGGCCGCGCGGGCCACCAGGTGGGCGCGATCTCCCGCGGCGTCGTGTTCCCGAAGTACCGGGGCGACCTCGTCTCGTGCGCCGTCGTCGCGGAGCGGATGGCGGGCGGGAAGATCGAGTCGATGCGCTACCCGCGCAACCCGCTCGACGTGCTGGCCCAGCAGATCGTCGCGATGGTGGCGCTGGAGCCCTGGCAGCTCGAGGACCTCGCCCGCGTCGTGCGGCGGGCGGCGCCGTTCGCCGCGCTGCCGGAGTCGGCCCTGCACTCGGTGCTCGACATGCTGGCCGGGCGCTACCCGTCCGAGGAGTTCGGCGAGCTGCGGGCGCGCATCACCTGGGACCGGGTCACCGACACGCTGCAGGGCCGCCCGGGCGC
>JAPLAT010000492.1 GCA_026393175.1 Pseudonocardiales bacterium | reverse complement strand
ACGGCTCCTTGTGCAGGACCGGGGTGTACTCCGGCTCGATCCCGGTCGCGCGCCGGTAGGCGTTGACGACCGCCGACATGGTGGCAGCCACCGCGACCTCGCCGGCGCCGCCGGGGTCGGGGTACTCGGAGTCCTCGATGATGATCACGTTGACCTCGGGCGGGGTGTTCCACTGCCGGGTGTAGAAGTAGTTGTCCCAGCTCGCCTCGACGAAGGACCCGTCCACCAGGTGCAGACCGGCGGTCATGGCGTTGGCGATGCCGTCGTTGATCCCGCCCTGCACCTGGGCCTCGTACCCGAGCGGGTTGAGCAGCAGGCCGGGGTCGACCACGAAGGTGACCTTGGTGACGCGCGGGCCGGTGCGGCCGGAGCGGACCTGGCGGTTCACCGTCTCGGGCCGGGCGTCGATCTCCACGACGCAGGCCGTGGCGGCCTTGTACTCCTGGTGCACGCCGATGCCCTGGGCGGTGCCGCGCGGCATCGACTTGCCCCAGTCGGCCTCCTCGGCGGCACGCTGGATGACCTTGCGCAGGCGGTCGGTCTTGACGAACTCGGCCCGGAACTCGTACGGGTCCTTGTTCAGCCGCTCGGCGATCCGGTCGATCATCAGCTCGCGCGCGGTGCAGGTGTCGGGGCCGTAGACGTTGCGGGTCGAGCCGGTGTTGAAACCGTAGTTGGTCTCGATCATGGCCCGGGTGTTCACGCCGAAGTTGTAGGGCGTGTGCACCGAGAGCTCCCAGAAGGTCTCCGAGATCCCCAGGTTCCCGACCGGCGCCTTGATCGCCTGCGAGGTGAGGACGTCGGTCAGACCCTCGTCGACCTCCATGTTGACGCCGGAGTAGCGGAGCTCGAAGCTCGCCACCGCGTCGTCGGTGAGCGTGGCGCGGATCCGCGTGGTGCACAGCGGCTTCACGCGGCCCTGGCGGCAGTCGTTGGCCCGGTCCCACATCAGCTTGACCGGCTTGCCGATGGCCTTCACGGCCTCGGCGGCCTCCTGGATGTTGTCGTTGAACAGCCGGCGCCCGAAGGAGCCACCACCCGGGACGACGTGGAAGATCACGTCGTTCACGCCGATGCCGAGCTTCTCGGAGACGATCCGCTGGCCCGAGATCGGGCTCTTCGCGGGGGCCCAGACCTCGGCCTTGCCGTCCTGGAAGGTCATGATCGCGCAGTTGGTCTCCAGCGCGGAGCCGTTGCGGGAGTAGTGGACCATCTCCTGCTCGATGGTCTTCCCGGGCACCGGGGGCACGGCCAGCGGCAGCTCGGCGGCCCGCAGCCCCTCGATGATGTCGTCGTCGTTCTGGCCGGCGACCGTGCCCGGCGCCCAGTTCACCCGCAGCGCGTTCACGCCGTCGATGGCCTGGCCGAACGTCTGCGCCCGCACGGCGATGCCGTTGCCGATCGGCTCGACGTCGGTGACGCCGGGCATGTTGCGGACCTCGTCCATGTTCGAGGGCGGGTCCGCGGGGAACCCGTTCAGGTCGGGCGCCCGGCAGATCACCGTGGGCAGCGCGTCCGGGACCGGGATGTCCATCGCGAACTTCTTGCGGCCGGTGACCATGGCCAGCGCGTCGTCCTTGCGCCGCGGCTTGCCGAGGACCGTGAACTCATCGTTCGACTTCAGCACGACCTCGACCGGCGTGGTGACCGGGACGGCCGCCAGCCTGCTCAGCTCGCCGAAGCCGATCGCGGTGCCGGCCGTGTCGACGACCGTCAGGCCTGCGGTCTCGAGCAGTCGCGCCTCGCCGCCCAGCAGCTGCGCGGCCGCGTCCAGCAGCGCGCCCTTGGCGATGGCGGCGGCGACCCGCACCGGGGTGTAGAGGGAGTACGTGGTGCTGGAGCCACCGGTGAGCTGGTTGAAGATCAGCTCCGGGCGGGCGTCCGCCAGCGTCACGTCGACGTCGCTCGGGTCGATGCCCATCTCCTCGGCGATGATCATCGCGAAGAGGGTCTGGATGCCCTGGCCGTTGTCCGAGCGGGGCAGCGCGAAGGCGACCCGGCCGTTCTCCTTGACCTCGACCTTGAGGAGGGGGTTGGTCGGCCGGCAGGGGTCTGCGGCGGCGACGGCAGGGCGGCAGCGCTCGCCTGGGGGGCGCCGCCCCAGACCGCCTCGCGACCGACGTCCGCGACCACGACCAGCGTCGGCGCTGCGACCAGATAGCCGAGGAAGCGCCGGCGGTTGACGGGGCTACGGCCGGGGCCGGAGTCGGTGCGCCGGGTGGTGGTACCTGCGCGATGAGCGGGCATCGTCGTCCTCTCTTTACTGTTCCCGATCCGGGGGCAAGGGGGAGCGACCCGGAACAGGACTGCTTGGTGCCAGTAACGAAGCCCGTTCGGGAGCGATACGCAGATGGAGCAGTGGGTGGGGGCCGGGGGCACCCCCCGCGCCCGTGTGACGGGGGTCGCCACGCCCTCGCAGCGGCTCGTTTGCCAGCAGATGCCGAACTCAGGGGCGAGAATCGACCGCATCTGCGGAAACGTCGTCCGCGCGCATGATTACCCCATTCGGGGGTAGGTCCGGCGCGCCTGGACGAGCGCGGACGCAGGGCCGAGGCGGGCTCCGACCAGGCGCCGGACGAGGGTCGGCAGCGGGTCCACGCGGGGCGACACGGACCGACGTGGAGACCCATGCGGGGGCCGACCCGGGCCGACGCGACGGGCCGGCTCAGGGAGTCGGCACGAGGGGTCGGCGCGGGGGCCGACTCAGCCGACGGGGATGCCGCGCTCCCGGCCCCAGGCGGCCGACTCCGCCGCGACGGTGGCCCAGTCGACCTTCGACGTGCGGGTGCTGACGGGGTGCGGCGGCACGTCGCCCGCCTCCATGTGGAAGGCGAGCTCGGGATCGGAGCCCATGAACGTCCGGCGCAGGCGGGCCGGACGGCGCGACAGCGGCAGCGCGAGGGCGCGCACCAGGCCGCGGGCGACGGAGCGGGGCCAGCGTGCGAGCGGCTCCCGGCCCAAGGGCAGCAGGTCCGCGCGGAGGGTGCCGCGGTCGAACGGGGTGAAGCCCTGCACCATGCGGCAGCTCGAGTTGTCCCAGGCACCGCCGGTGAGGGCGCCGAGGCGGAGCAGCCGCAGATCCTCGCGCAGGGCCCGGCGGCGCAGGCCGAACGTGCTCGTCGTGCTCGCGATGCGGAACCAGGTGGCCCCGTCGACGTCGGCGGTCTGCGCGGCGGGGTGGTCGGCCCCGCCCTCCCGCAGCACCGCCACCCGGCGGCCGGCGCCGGCCGCGGGGTCGAGGGCGAGCGACCCGTACAGCATCAGGTAGTCGGCCTGCGGCAGCGCGGCGGCGGCCTGGACCAGGCGCAGGAACCCGTCGGCGGCGTAGAGGTAGTCGTCCTCGGCGAGCCACACGAGGTCCTCGTCCGCGCCCGGCCGGGCGGCCTCGTCGGCGAGCATCTCCCGGTAGGACCGCGCGTCGCTGCCGCCGCGGCGGACCTGCCGCACCTCCCCGTGGGCCTCCATCACGCGCAGCCGGTCCGCCGGCATCGGCCCGTCGTTGAGGAACACCAGCTCCGGGCGCACCGGCAGCGCGTCCGCGGCCCGCAGTAGCGAGACCAGCGCGAGGAGCTTGCTGAAGTACGGCGGGCGCGGCTTGGCGCCGTCGCCCGCGTACGACCGGTGCAGGATCCGGAGGGGTCCGGCAGCGGCACTCGAGGGCATGCGTCTCCGATCGGTGGTCCGGGGTCGCCGGTCCGGTGCGGTCGTGCGTCAGGGCGGGGAGCGAACTCCCCGAATGTACTCTTCCGTGAGGGGAGACCCGGGCCACACGGGGGTGCCTGCGCACGGTGCGTGGTCATCCGCCGGTCGCCGTGGTGCAATCGGGTGGACCCGGACACGAGCACCGCAGGAGACGCCATGTGGCAGGTCGTCGGAGTGGACGAGGAGCACCGGTTCCGCGGGTGGACCGAGGCCGCCGACGCGTACCGCGCGATGGTCCGCGGCTGGGTCGACACCCACCGCCCGGCCGGCGGGGACGCGGCCGTGATCACGGCCGTCGACGGGCTGGCGCGCGGGGAGTCCCACCACCTGGTGCTCGACGACCCCGGCGGCGGCACCGCCGAGTTCCGGATCGGCTGGGAGTCCGCGCCGGTGGGGGCGGGCCACTTCACCGCCTGCTGAACGCGGGCGGACCGGGGCCGGCCGCGTTCAGCGCGGGGCCAGCTCCGCGCGCAGCCACCGCCGCGCCCCGGCGACGAAGTCCCGCGCGAGGTCGGTGTCCGGCGCCCAGCTCTCGAAGCCGTGCGGTGCGCCGCGCACCACGTCGACCCGGACCGGCACGCCCGCCGCCCGCAGCCGCTCGGCGTACGCGAGGTCCTCGTCGTGGAAGAGGTCGATGTCGCCCACGCCGATCCAGGTCGGCGGGAGCCCGGCCAGGTCGTCGCGGCGGGCCGGCACGGCACCGGCGGGCACCTGCGGCGCGCCGGGCTCCACCCCGAGGTAGGAGGCCCAGCCGAAGCGGTTGAGGGTGTTGTCCCAGACCCGGTGCCCGGCCCCGTCGAGCTCGCGGCGCGCCGCGGTGCGGTCGTCGAGCATCGGGCAGAACAGCCACTGCGCGGCGGGCGCGACGCCGCCCCCGTCGTGCAGCCGGTGCACCAGCGCGGCCGCGAGCCCGCCCCCGGCGCTCTGCCCGCCGACCGCGACCCGGGCCGGGTCCACGCCGAGGGTCGCCGCGTGCTCCGCGAGCCATCGCCAGCCCGCGTGGCAGTCGTCGAGCGCGGCGGGGAACGGGTGCTCCGGCGCGAGCCGGTACTCCACGGCGACGACCGGCATGCCGAGGTCGCGGGCGGTGGCGCTGCAGTGCCGGTCGTCCTGCACCGCCGAGCCGATCACCAGGCCGCCGCCGTGGATCCACAGCAGAGCGGCGTCGGAGGTCCGGGTGCCGGGCAGGTGGACGCGCACCCCGGGGTGCGCGTCGTCGGGGACGACCACGGTCACGCCGCGCACCGCGGTCGAGGGGATCAGCCGGGACCCGGCCCGCACGAGCCGGCGCGCCCACGGCGACCGGATCCGCAGCGGCGGCACCAGGCGCAGCGCCCGGCGCAGCGGCGGCGCCACCATCGCCCTCGTCACCGGCGTCGGGTCCATCGGCGCTCCTCCTCCTGGGTCGGTCCGGTGGACCGACCGTAGCGCCGCCCGGGAGGATGGGCCCGGAGCCACCGGACAGGAGCGCGGGACGTGACCGACGAGGAGCTGGTCGTCGGGTTCGCGCTGACCCGGCTGGACCACCCGGACCTCGACCTCGAGGAGATCGCGGCGCTGCTCGTGCGGCGGGTGGGGCCGGACCGGATGCTCGACCTCGCCTCCCGCAACCTCGCCGTGCGCGGCGAGCTGCGGGGCCGGGTCTTCGAGTCCGCGGTCGAGCAGGTGCTGCGGATCGTGCTCACGCTGCGGGACGGCCCCGAGGAGTGAGCGGCCCGCGGGGGCGCCGTCCCCTGCCGCGACGAACGGCACTCTCGTCCACTCCTGGTGGACGAGAGTGCCGTTCGTGGCGCGGAGAGGTCGGCGCAGGAGAGGTGCGCCGGGAGGTCAGCGCAGGGGGGCCTCGGCCACCGGGGCGGTGACGGGCGCGGGCGCCGGGGCGGCGACGGGGGCGGCGGCGACGGGCGCGGGCGCCGGGGCGGCCCCGTCCTCGCGCAGGCCCTTCATCTCGCCCTTGAACACGCGGGCGGACTGGCCGATGGAGCGGGCCATGTCCGGGAGCTTCTTCGCCCCGAAGACGAGCAGCAGCACGCCGAGGAGGATGACGAGTTCCCAGCCACCGAGGTTCGGCACGAGGGTGTCCTTTCGTGGGGAGCGGGGGAGACGCGACCGGGCGGGCCGGCGGGGACCACGACCCGCCTGCCCGCCCGGATCGCGGTCAGGCGTTGTCGTCGCTCGTGTTGACCTCGCCGTTGACACCGTCGGGGAAGAAGCCGCCCTCGGTGACCGAGGCCGGGTTCAGGTAGACGATGTTCAGCACCTGGCCCGGGGTACGGGAGTAGGCGATGCCGTTGACGTCGGTCGGCACGATGTTGGCGTTGCCGTCGCCGTCGACGATGCCCTGGTCGAGGTCGTCGCCGCCGTCGAGCGAGTCACGCGCGTCGGAGATCTTACCGGCCGGGTCCTCGAGGCCCTTCGCCAGCAGCACCGTGCGGACGAGACCCGCGTGGTACGCCTCGACGGCGAGGATGCCGGCGGCCGCCTCCAGGAACGTCTTGTTCGCGACGAGGGGCGAGGCGCCCTTGTAGGCCGTGACGCCCACGTCCTCGAAGATGAAGGCGCCGAGCAGGAAGCTGTTCTCGTCGGCGAACGGGTCGAACGTCTCGCCCTTGCCGATGACGCCCGCGGCCTGCGCGGCGGCGGTGAACGCCTCCTGCAGGTTGATCGCCGGGCGGGCCACCTTCGCGTCGCCCAGGGCCGAGCGCAGGAACTCGACGTGCGCGAGCTCGTCGTTGGCGATCTCGATGGCGTACTGCTCGGCCAGGCTGGACTCGAAGTCGACCTTGTAGCCGCCGGTGACCTCGCCGAGCGTGCCGGCGCCGTCGATCTGCGAGTCCGACAGGCCCTCGCCGGTGACGGCACGCAGGTAGAACTCCGCCTCGAGGTACTCGAGGTTGAGCGCGAAGTTGAGGACGGCGGCGTCGCTCGGGCCGCTGTCGTCGTCGTCGCCGCCACCGGCGAACGCGGTGCCGGCGCCGAGGCCGAGGCCGAGGCCCGCCACCCCGGCCAGGCCGACGCCCGTGTAGCCGGCCGCGCGCAGGAAGCGGCGGCGGTCGACCGCGTTCTCCGAGCTGCGCTGGATGGCCGTGCGGACGAACTTCTGGTTGAACCCTTCGAACACTGGGACTCCTCGATCGCGAGCGAGTCGCCGGATCCGCGGGGACCCGGGGACGTGGGGAGCGACCGCACGGCTGGGACGGGCGCGGGCGGCTGCCGTTTCCTCAACGCGCCGTGCACCGCCGGAGCTGTTCCCCCGTTCGAGTGAAATGCCATTGTTCCACGAAAATTCTTCACAGTTCTTCCAGGAATATTGTTCACATCCGGTGATCACCGTCCGTGCCCGGAGGCGGCCGTGACCGCGGCGCCGACGACACACAGCGATCGGGGTAGCGGCCCCGTCCCCCGGTGGATGTTCACTCGATCGGCCCACAACCGGACCGCGCTTCGGGTCCGAACACCCACCCGTCGACACCGCCGGGGAATTGCCGTGGCGGCCCGGTGCGCAGTTCTGTGCGCCCGGGTAATGCTTTTCCCGGAACTCGCCGGAATCGTCGTCGACGCGGAACGGAAGGGCTGATGCGACGTTCGCTCCCGTTGTCGGTCGACGACGCCGACACGGTGGTCCTCGAGGGGTGGGCCGCGTCCGGGACGGGGGCGGCATGCCGTCGGGCGCGGATCGTGCTGCTCTCCGCGCGGGGCGACGGCCCGTCGCAGGTCGCCGCCGCGGTCGGGTGCTCGGTGCAGACCGTGATCACCTGGCGGGAGCGGTACCGGTCCGCGGGCCTCGACGGCCTGCGCGACGCGCCGCGGTCGGGCCGGCCCGCCCGGCTGGACCCGGTCACGGTGCTCCGGCGCAGCCTCGCGCCGCCCGCGCCGGACCTGCCGCAGCGGCGCTGGTCCAGCCGGCTGCTCGCCGCGGAACTGGGCGTCAGCAACGTCGCCGTCGCGTCCGTGTGGCGGCACTGGGGCGTGACCCCGCTGCCCGGCGGCGGCCTACGGATCGGCAGCGACCCGCCGCTGGACCCGCCGCTCGGCGTGCCCGCGGGCGTGCACGTCGCCCCCGGGGTGGCCGTCCTCGGGCTGGCCGCGGCGGCGCCCGACGCCGACCCGGCGGAGCCCGCCGCGGACGCGGGCGACGGCGCCGACCTGGAGGCGCTCGTGACCGGTACCGACGGGCCCGGCGTCGGCGACTTCCTCGACCGGCTCGCCCCCGGGGTCCGCCTGCTCGTCGACCACCCGGCCGAGGAGGTGCGGCGCTGGGCCCGCCGCCATGGCGCGCCCGTGCACCACGCTCCCGGGGCGGTCTCGTGGGCCCGGCTGGCCCGCGCCGCCCTGCTCGTGTCCGCCGCCGGGCCGGGTGCCGCGGCTGCTGCCGACCTGGAACGGGCGGTGCGCGACCACCGGCCGGGGACCCCGCTGACCTGGCTGCCGTGAGGGCGCTGCCGTGACGCCGGCGCGTCAGTCCAGGCGCGTCGGCAGGCCCAGCAATGCGACGTGCTCGGCCCCGATGAACGAGGTGACCGCGCCGATCCGGCCGTCGCGGACGGTCAGCACGTCCACCGACCACGCGTCGTAGCCGGGCCTGTCACCCGGGCGCAGGTAGGAGGCCACCGCGGGCTGGCCGTTGGCGGTGGTCACCCGGTGCTGCCACGCGCCGCACGTGAACGGCACCGCCGTCGCGAAGGCGGTGACGGCCGCGATCCCGGCGTACCAGTGCGGCAGCGGCGGCATCGACCACGTGACGTCCTCGGTGAGCAGCGCGACCAGCGCGTCGGCGTCGCCGCGTTCCAGCGCGTCGGCGTAGCCCTCGACGAGCGCGCGCAGCCTCTCGTCGCCGACCGCGCGCAGCGTCCGGGCCTGGCTGGGCTGCGGCACCCGCTCCGCGACGATCCGGCGGGCCCGCTGCAGGGCGCTGTTCACCGAGGCGACGGAGGTGTCCATGATCGCCGCGATCTCCGCGACCGAGTACCCGACGACCTCGAAGAGCAGCAGGGCCGCACGCTGGTTGCCCGGCAGGTGCTGCAGCGCGGCGACGAAGGCCAGCTCGACGGCCTCGCGCTGCTCGACGCGCCCCTCCGGCCCGCCGGGGAGGGTGCCACCGGGGTAGGGGCCGAGCCATGCGACCTCGGTCAGCGGACGGTCTCCGGTGACGACGCGGTCGCTGGCCGGGCCGAGGTCGACCGGGAGCGCCCGCCTGCCCCGGCCGGTGGCCGTGTCGATGCAGGTGCGGGTGGCCACGGTGTAGAGCCACGACCGCAGGGAGCTGCGGCCCTCGAACCGCCCCATCCCGCGCCAGGCCCGCACGAGGGCGTCCTGCAGGGCGTCGTCGGCGTCGTGGGCGGAGCCGAGCATCCGGTAGCAGTGCGCGTGCAGCTCCCGGCGCAGCGGCTCGACCAGCCGCCCGAACGCGGCGTCGTCCCCCGCGCGGGCCCGGTCCAGCTCCTCGTCGGCCACGATCGGCGCGGAAGTCTCGCTCACGCCGATGAGTCTGCCCCACGGATCCGGTCTGGTGTCCGTCCCCGATCGACCCGCACCCCCCGGAGGCCCCGATGACCCGCACGACGACCACCACCACCGGCACCCTCGACGTCGCCGACGGCACGCTGTACTACGAGGTCCGCGGCTCGGGCCCGCTGCTCGCGCTCGTCGGCGCCCCGATGGACGCCGCGGCCTTCGCCCCGGCCGCCGACCTCCTCGCCGGCACGCGCACGGTGCTCACCACCGACCCGCGCGGCATCCACCGCAGCCCGCTGCGCGATCCCGAGCAGGAGTCCACGCCGCGGGCCAGGGCCGACGACCTCGCGGCCCTGATCGACCACCTCGACGCCGGCCCGGCCGACGTCCTGGGCTCCAGCGGCGGCGCCGTCACCGCGCTGGCGCTCGCCGCCGCCCATCCCGACCGGGTGGGCACCGTGATCGCCCACGAGCCGCCGGTGGAGCGGCTGCTCCCCGACCGCGACGCGCTCGCCGCGCATCTCGACGCCATGGTCGCGACGTACGCCGCGGGCGACCCGCTGGGCGCGTGGCAGCGGTTCCTTGAGGCCGGGAACATCCCGGTGCCGGCCGAGATGATGGTGGCCAGGGAGCCGCAGCAGATCGCCGACGAGCGCCGGTGGTTCCTGCACGAGATGGCCGCGACGACCCGGTTCGAGCCCGACGTCGCCGCCCTGCGCGCCGCGCGCGTCGTCGTCGCGATCGGGGAGGACTCGGCGGGCGAGGTCTGCGACCGCACCTCCCGGGCGCTGGCCGCGCTGCTCGGCGTGGAGCCCGTGCTGTTCCCCGGCGGGCACATCGGCTTCGTCGACGACCCGGCCGCGTTCACGTCCCGGCTCCGCGACGTGTTGGCGGGGGCGCGCTGACCGCCAGCCGGCCGGCCCCGGACGACAGCGGGGTGACACCGCTGCGACCGGATCGGAGCGGTGTCACCCCGCTGCGATGCGGGGGGCGGCGGGGCAGGGGCGCGGCGGGGACGGGAGCGGCGCCCTCACCCGTCGCGCCACTCCTGGATCATCACCTCGGACGCGTGCACGCACATGATCCGCAGCCGGCCGGGGCCGGTGTTGGTGAAGCCGTGCCAGACCTGCGGCTCGACGACCACGGTGTCGCCCGCGGTCGCGACGAGGTGGCGGTCGCCGATGGTCACGGTGGCCTCGCCGGCGAGCACCGTCCAGGTCTCGGTGTAGGGGTGGCGGTGCAGGCCCGGGCCCTGGCCCGGGGCGTTGTCGACGAGGAAGAACGAGATGCCCGAGCCGTGGTCGCGGCCCTCGAAGCGCAGGGTGGCCGAGCCCGGGACGGTGAGGTCGGCGGCGGGGATCACGGTGGCGGTGGCGGTGGTCGTCGTCATGGGAGGAGCGTCGACCCGCGCGCCGGATCTCCGTAGGCTTTCGACGTGGATCGCAACGTCGTGGCGTTCCGGTTGGGTGCCGCGGACATCTCGGCGATCCGGTTCGGCATCTCCCCCGGCCACGAGCTGAGCCTGGCCGTGCGGGCGCTGCAGGCCCCGGCGCACCAGCCGCTGCACTGGGCCTGGCTGCGCGACGTCCGCGGCGCGGTGCCCGCCGGGGCGTTCGGGCTCTTCACCGACCTCGTCGCGCCCGCCGCCTACTTCCCGGACTTCCTGTCGCTGACCCCGGCCCCGGACATGACCCCGGCCGACCAGGTCGACCTGCTGCGCGCGGTGCCCGCCGAGCAGATCCGCGCCGACCTGGCGAAGGTGCTGCTGCGCGCCTCCGGGGCGCGGCACGCGCGGGTCGCGGCGATGCGGGAGGACCCCGACGGCACCCGCGAGCGCGTCGTCGCCGCCTGGCGGGAGCTGTGGGACGCCCTGCTCGCGCCGTACTGGGCGCTGCTGCGCCGGCTGCTGGTCGCCGACGTCGCCGCCCGGTCGCGGGAGGCGGGCGGGGCCGGGCTGGCCGCAATGGTCGCTGCGCTGCACGAGCGGGTGTCCTGGCACGGCGACGCGGTGCGGGTCCGGATGCGGCAGTGGAGCGAGACGGTGCCGTGCGAGGGCAGCGGGCTGCTGCTCGTGCCGTCGGTGCTCGGGGTGCCCTACTGTTCGGTGCTCACCGAGCCGCCCGCGCCGCCGATGCTGTTCTACCCGGCGCGCGGCGTCACCGAGGTCTGGCACCGCGGGGCGACGGGCGGGTTCCCCGCGCTGGCGGGGCTGCTCGGCGAGGGCCGGGCCCGGGTGCTCGCCGGGCTGGACTGCCCGCGCTCGACGTCGGACGTCGCGAACGGGTGCGGGCTGGCCGTGTCGACGGCGTCGCACCACCTGGAGCGGCTGCGCGCGGCCGGGCTGGTCGACAGCCGCCGCGACGGCATCCGCGTCCTGCACGCCCGCACCCCGCTGGGCGACGCGCTGGTGGCCCCCGCCTGAGCGTCGACGCGCACCGGGATCAGCGCTCGGCGGCCCTGGCCAGCAGGTACTGGCGCTCGGGCACGCTGAGCGTGCGCTGCGCGGCGCGCCGGTAGTGCGCACGCGCCTCCTCGGCCCGGCCGGTGCGCTCCAGCAGGTGCGCGCGCACGGCGTCGACGCGGTGGTGCCCGGCCAGGGCGGGGTCGGTCGCGAGCGCGTCCAGCTCCCGCAGGGCCGGGCCGGGGCCGTGCACCATCGCCACCGCGACGACGCGGTTGAGCGTGACGACCGGGCTCGGGGCCAGCGCGGCGAGCAGGTCGTAGAGGCCCAGGATCTGCGGCCAGTCGGTGTCCCGCGCGGTGGCCGCCCCGGCGTGCACGGCGGCGATCGCGGCCTGCAGCTGGAACGGCCCGGGCACCGCCGTGGCCAGCACGGACTCCAGCAGAGCGGTCCCCTCCGCGACGGCCGCACGGTCCCAGCAGGTGCGGTCCTGCTCCTCCAGCGGCACGAGCGCCCCGTCGGGGCCCAGCCGTGCGGGGCGGCGGGCGTCGGTGAGCAGCATCAGCGCGAGCAGCCCCGCCACCTCGCCCTCCCCCGGCAGCCGGGCGTGCAGGGCGCGGCACAGCCGGATCGCCTCCGCGGTCAGGTCGGTGCGCTGCAGCGCCGTCCCGGAGGTGGCCGTGTGGCCCTCGGTGAAGACGAGGTTGAGCACGTGCAGCACGGCGGGCAGCCGGGCGAGATCGTGGGGGTCGCCGAACCCGGCGCCGCTCGACCGGATCCGGGCCTTGGCCCGGCTGATCCGCTGCGCGACCGTCGCCTCCGGGACGAGCAGGCCGCGCGCGATCTCGGCCGTCGTCAGGCCGCCGACGGCGCGCAGCGTGAGCGCGACCTGCGACGGGGGCGCGAGCACCGGGTGGCAGCACAGCAGGAACAGGGTGAGCGTGTCGTCCTGCGCGGGGGCGGGCCCGGGCCGGACCGCGTCGGCCGTCTCGCGCCGCCGCCGGGCGGCGTCACGGCGCCAGGTGTCGACGAGGCGCCGCGACGCGGCCGTGACGAGCCAGCCGGTCGGGTTCGCGGGCGTCCCGTTCACGGGCCACGACCGGGACGCGGCGAGCAGCGCCTCCTGCAGCGCGTCCTCGCACTCGTCGAACCGGCCGTGCCGGCGCACCAGCACGCCGAGCACGGCCGGCGCGAGGTCGCGCAGGAGGTCGCCGGTCGTCACAGGTCGACCGTGCTCCGGTCGAGCACCGGGCGCACCTCGACGAGCCCCCACACGGCGTCGGGTACCTGCGCGGCGATCTCGGTGGCCCGCTCGGGCGTGGCGCAGTCGACGAGGTAGAAGCCCGCGAGGTGCTCCTTGGCCTCGGCGAACGGCCCGTCGGCGACGAGCACCGCGCCGTCGCGGGCGGTGACGCGCCGGGCCAGCACCGGGTCGCCCAGCCCCTCGGCCGCCACGAGCTCGCCCGACTCGGCCAGCGCGTCGTTCAGCGACCGGTGGCGGCGGCCGAAGTCGGCGCGCTGCTGCTCGGTGAGGCCCTCCCAGCGCTCGGTGAAGTGCGGGTTGCTCAGGACCATGATCAGGTGCTTCACGGTGTCCTCCGGGATTTCCTCCTGGGCGACCGGCTCGCCCGGCTGTCCCCCTACGCCGGGTCGGCCCGGCCGGTCGCGCTCACCGCCGCCGTCGAGGTGGTGCGCGGGGGCGTCGTCGCGGCGACGGTCGCCGCCGTCGCGGGGGACCTCGCCCCCGGGCCCGCCCTGCTCCTCGCGCTCGCGCTGTGGGTCGCCTTCCCCGTGGTGCTGCTGGCCGGCTCGGTCCACCACGAGCGCGTGCCGGTCGCGCTCGCCGCGATCCACGCCGGGGACTGGCTGCTCAAGCTGCTCGCCGTGACCGCGGTCGTCACGCTGTGGCCCTGAACCACCGGGGCCCTGAATCGGCGCCCTGGGCCGCGCGCTCAGCTCGGCACCCCGAGGGCCCAGCGCTCCCAGTGCGGGTCGGCGGACCCGATGACGCGCTGTGCCTCCTCCGCCCGCGCCACGTCCCCGGCGTCGATCGCCGCGACGAGATCGCCGTATCCGGCCACCTCCAGCCGCAGCGCGGCGAGCGCCTCGTCGTGCACCGCCCGCAGGCCGGGGTCGTCGACGCGCACCGCCTCCGCGGCGAGCAGCGCGTCCCGCAGCGGCGGCACGACGTCGCGGCGCAGGCCGTCCGCGAACGCCACGTCCGAGCCCGCCGTCGCGACGAGGTCGCGGACGGTGGCCGAGACCGCCGTGCGGCGCTCGGCGAGCACCGGCGCGACGGTGGCGCCGTACAGCTCGGGGCCGACGGCCGCCGCGGGCGGCACCGGGGCGGGGCCGGGCGGGGCGAGCTCGGTGCGCCCGGGGACCACCCCGGCGAGGCCGGGGACCGCGACGTCCCGACCGACCATCACCAGGCCGGCCGTGCCCGCCGCCAGCGTGACGACCAGGACGGACGCGACCATCGGCCCGAACCGCGTTCCCGGCAGCGCCCCGGCCAGCAGCGCGGGCGGGGTCAGCACGGCCGCGGCCGCGACGCCGCCGAACAGCACCGGACCGGCGAAGGCGAGCGGGTTCCCGCCGAGCAGCGCCACCTGCCCGAGGAAGACGGTCCCGGTCACGAGAGCGGCGACCGGCCCGGCGACGACGGCGGCCCCGGCCCCGGCCGGCCCCCACCCGGCGGCGAGCACCAGCCCGAGCCCGACGGCGACCAGCGCGGACGCGAGCACGGCGGCGTCGACGCGCTGGACCGCGTCGAGGTCGTCGGGCGCCGGACCGGCCACCACCCGGACCCAGGCCAGCGCGGCGCCCGCGGCCA
>JAPLAT010000197.1 GCA_026393175.1 Pseudonocardiales bacterium | reverse complement strand
GCGCCGCCGGGACGGCACCGGGCCCGGGCCGGGGCGGGACCGGTCCCCCGGACGGTGGCCGGGCCGCTCCACCGGGGGCCGTGGCACCGCCCGGCGCCGTCCGGACCGCCCCGGCAGGCGGGGCGGAGGGGCGGGCGGGTGCCGGGCGCACCGCCCGCAGTTGCATCGTGGGGAGCTGCATCGTGCCCACGTCGCCGAAGTACGACTCCACCGCGACGGACGCCATGGAGCGCTCGACGAGACCGGTCGCCTCCTCGTCCGGGGCGTCGTCCCGCGCGGCGGCGGTCCGGGCGACGAACGCCCTGGCCTCGCGACGCAGCAGGAACCACCACAGGGGCTGGCCCACCGCGTAGGCGAGGGCGAACCCCCACAACGCGCCCCGCGCACCGTCCAGCAGCACGCCCCCGACCCCGCCGGCCAGGATGAGCGGCGACATGGCCGCGTGCCGCCAGAACGTCACGCTGGCCCGGTCCATCGCGCGCAGCATCGTGGCCGGCCCGAGCCCTGCCGCGAGCAGCGCCTGGCCGATCACGGCGGGCACGAGCACCGCCCGCACGCCGTCCCAGGTCTCCCCCAGCAGCGTGCGGCCGACCGCGTCGGGCGCGAGGAGGAACAGCAGCCCCCAGGCCACCCCGACACCGGCCACGACGGTCGACAGGGCGAGCGCCGCGAGCATCCACCTCCGCTCGTCGAACGACGCCCGGCGCCGGGAGATCTCCGGGATCGTGAAGCTCACCGCCGCCATGGCGAGCACGCTCGTCATGCCGAGGACGACGAGCGAGCCGCGGACGGCGCCGATCGCGGCGAGCGAGCCCAGCGTGCCGATGAGCAGCAGCGTGGCCTGCATGGCCCCCTGCTGGGCCCCGAACTCGGCGACGACGTAGCCGGTGAGGTCGCGATGGTCGCGCAGCCAGCGGCGGGTGCGGTCCGGTCGCGGCACGGACCGGCCCTGGGCGATGCCGAGCAGTGCGGCGATGAGCGCGGCCCCGCCCCAGGCCAGGACGAGCGGCAGCACCTGCCCGAGCCCGGCCCGCAGCAGCACCGCGACGGCCGCGAACTGCACGACCGTCCAGGTCACGCTGTTGAGCGCGGCCGCGGCGGGACGCCCGTCGGCGAAGAACGCCTGCCGCCAGGCGTCCTGGACGAGCAGCCCGGGCAGCACCATCCCGAGGGCGAGCACGGCCTGGCCACCGGTGCCGCCGAGCAGCAGGCCGATGCCGACGCAGACGGCGCCGCCCACGACGCCGAGGGCGAAGGCCGTGCCGAGCGCCGACGCCGAGGCCGCGCGGAAGGCCGCGGGCCCGGCGCTGCTGAAGCGCACCGGCAAGGGCGAGGTCGCCACCGCCCTGCTGATGCCGATGAGCACGGCGAAGACGGTGAAGGCGACCGAGAAGCCGCCGAACGTCGTCTCGTCCACCGACCGGGCGACGAGGAACGTCAGCACCGCGTTGGTGAGGCTGACGACGACCTGGTCGAGGAGGTTCCAGGCGGCGCGCCCGAAGAGGGAGCCCAGCTTCACCGGGTCAGGGTACGTGGGTGCGCAGCACGTCCTGGCTGGCCGTGTCCTCGTCGAGGTTGCCGTACTCGCAGGCGTCGCCGCCGGGCTGCCAGGCCCAGGCCAGCGCCCCGGCGTAGCCCTCGACGGTCGTGTACGCCTCGACCTTGGCCAGCACCTGGTCGGCGCGCTCGTCGAACGTCCGCTCGCAGTCCGCACCGTCGGCGCTGGCGTAGAGCCCGAACTCGCCCACGATCACCGGCTTGCCCGCCGCGTTCTCCCGCGCGTCCGGCCCGTGGTTGGACTCCACCTCGTTCTCGTCGTACTCGTGCAGCGAGGCGATGTCCACCCCCGGGGACTCGTGCAACTCCCGGAACGACATCGGCCCG
>JAPLAT010000484.1 GCA_026393175.1 Pseudonocardiales bacterium | reverse complement strand
CGCGCGGGGTCGGCAGGTCCACCCTCGGTGCGGTCGGTCGAGACGCTCGGCCCACGGGCGGGGAACGGCGTCGACGCCCGGGAGCGGCCGGGCGCACCGCCCCTCCCGCGGTCGGAGCGCGCATCCGACCGGGAACCGGGACGGTCGGGGATCAGCCGGGCGGCGACATGAGCCGGGCGATGCGCTCGAGGTCCTCGACGGACCCGAACTCCACCACGATCCGGCCCTTGCGCTGGCCGAGCTCGACCTTCACGCGGGTGTCGAAGGTGTCCGACAGCTTCTCGGCGAGGTCCTGCAGGCCCGGCGCCTGCATCGGCCGGCGGCGCACCGGCTTGGCGGCGGGCTTGTCCCGCCGCTGCAGGACGACCGCCTCCTCGGTGGCGCGGACCGACATGCCCTCCGCGACGATCCGGGCGGCGAGCTCCTCCTGCGTGCCGGCGTCCTCGAGCCCGAGGAGGGCGCGGGCGTGACCGGCCGACAGCACCCCGGCGGCCACCCGTCGCTGCACCGACACCGGGAGCTTGAGCAGCCGGATCGTGTTGGTGACGACGGGGCGGCTGCGGCCGAGGCGGTCGGCCAGCTCGGTGTGCGTGACCCCGAACTCGGCGAGCAGCTGCTCGTAGGCCGCCGCCTCCTCCAGCGGGTTGAGCTGGACGCGGTGGATGTTCTCCAGCAGGGCGTCGCGGAGCATGACGTCGTCGCCGGTGCTGCGGACGATCGCCGGGATCGTGTCGAGACCGGCCCGCTGGGTGGCGCGCCACCGCCGCTCGCCCATGACGAGCTGGAAGGAGCCGGGGGAGACCTCGCGGACGACGATCGGTTGCAGCAGCCCGAACTCGCGGATGGAGTGCTCCAGCTCGGCGAGGGCCTCCTCGTCGAAGCTGGTGCGTGGCTGCTGCGGGTTGGGGTGCACGGCCGAGACGGGGATCTCGCGGTACTCGGCGCCCTCGACCGTCCCGGGCCCGGCGTCGTCCGGCTCGCGGGGCTCCGGGGCGCCGGTCTGCCAGTCGGGGGGCAGCTGGTCGCGGCGGCGCAGCGTCATGTCCACGGCGGCCGGTCCCGTGATGATGGGGCTGCTCGGTCCCGTGGGGATGAGTGCGGCCAGGCCGCGCCCCAGCCCGCCCTTGCGCTCGGGGGCCTTCCGCTCGGCCATGGCCCTACCGCCCGTCCATCCGGATCCGACCGCTCGCGCCGCGCTCGGCGATCTCGCGCGCGGCGTCGACGTAGCTCATGGCGCCGCGCGAGCCCGGGTCGTAGGCGAGCACCGTCTGGCTGTACCCGGGCGCCTCGGACACCTTGACGCTGCGCGTGATAACGGTGCGCAGCACGGTCGGGCCGAAGTGGCTGCGGACCTCCGAGGTGACCTGGTCGGCCAGCTTGGTGCGGCCGTCGTACATGGTCAGCAGGATGGTGGAGACGTGCAGGTCCGTGTTGAGGTGCGAGCGCACGAGGTCGATGTTGCTCAGGAGCTGCCCGAGGCCCTCCAGCGCGTAGTACTCGCACTGGATGGGGATGAGCACCTCGTCGGCGGCGACGAGCGCGTTGACCGTGAGCAGCCCCAGCGACGGCGGGCAGTCGACGAAGACGTAGTCGACGTCCAGTTCGGCGAGCGCGTCGGGGGAGAGGGCCTGCTTCAGGCGGCCCTCGCGGGCGACCATCGAGACGAGCTCGATCTCCGCGCCGGCGAGGTCGATGGTGGCGGGCACGCACAGCAGGTTCGGCGACGCCGTGCTGGCGACCGCGGCCTCGGCCAGCGTGATCTCGCCCAGCAGCGCCTCGTAGACCGACGGCGTGCCGAGCCGGTGCTCGACGCCCAGGGCGGTCGAGGCGTTGCCCTGCGGGTCGAGGTCGATCACCAGCACCCGGACCCCGTGCATCGCCAGGGCCGCGGCCAGGTTGACCGTGCTGGTCGTCTTGCCCACGCCGCCCTTCTGGTTGGCGACGGTCAGGACCCGGCGGTGGGTCGGCCGCGGCATGCGGTGCCGGTCCGGGTGGAGCACCCGGGCCGCGCGGGCCGCCTCCTCCGCGATCGGCGTCCACTCGGGTGTTTCACGTGAAACCTGCTGCTCGGTCACATCCACGAACCCTCCTCGCCCGGCCATCATCGCCTGCCGGACCGCTCGATCACGACGACCGTCGTCGGCGGGTCCACGATCCCCACGCCGCAGTGCACGACGGTGGGGGTGCCCCCGCCCCGGCGCCGGACCTCGGCACCGTCGCGATCGACCTCCGCGGGCGCCGACGCCCCCTTGACGGCGACCAGCGTCCCACCCGGCCGGAGCAGCGGGAGCGCCCACCCGGCCAGGCGGGCGAGCGGGGCGACGGCACGGGCGGTGACCACGTCGGCCCCCTCCCATCGCCGCCGCACGGCGGTCTCCTCGGCCCGGCCCCGTTCGACCCGGACGTCGAGCCCGAGATCCCCGACGACCTCCTCCAGCCACTCGACCCGGCGGGCGAGCGGCTCGACGAGCACGATCGACAGATCGGGCCGGACGAGCGCCAACGGTATCCCGGGGAGCCCCGCCCCCGAGCCGATATCGACCAGACGGGCGCCGTCCGGCACCAGTTCGGCGACGACCGCGCAGTTGAGGATGTGCCGCTCCCAGATCCGCGGCGCCTCGCGGGGCCCGATCAGGCCGCGCTCGACACCGGAGGTCGTCAGGTGCTCGGCGTAGCGGCGGGCCAGGGGGAGCCGGTCCCCGAACAGCGCGACGCCGGCCTCGACGACGAGGCCGGCGTCGAGGGGGTCAGGCATTCTTGAAGACGACGACCTGCCGGCGCGGCTCCTCGCCCTCGCTCTCGCTGGACACGCCCTTCACCTTGGCGACGGCGTCGTGCACGACCTTGCGCTCGAACGGGGTCATCGGGCGCAGCCGCACGGACTCCCCGGACTCCAGCACCTCGGTGGCCGTCTTGTGCCCGAGCTCGCTGAGCTCGTCGCGGCGCGCCTGGCGCCATCCGGCGATGTCGAGCATGAGCCGGCTGCGGTTGCCCGACTCCTGCTGCACCGCGAGACGGGTCAGCTCCTGGAGCGCCTCGAGCACCGCGCCCCGGTCGCCGACGAGCTTGGTGAGGTCGTCGCCGCCGTCGATGCTGACGACCGCGCGCCCGGCCTCGACGTCGAGGTCGATGTCGCCGTCGTAGTCGAGCACGTCGAGCAGGCGCTCCAGGTAGTCCCCGGCGATGTCACCCTCGCGGACGAGATGGTCGTCCGGTGTCCCGTCCTTCGCGGTCGTGGTCACGATGCGTCTCCTCTCGAGAGATGGTGCGGCGACGACCGGAGGGAGCCCCGGAGCCGCCGTGGCGGCTGCTGGGCCGCGGGTGGTCGGGGTGCGTCAGCGACGCTTGCGGGGCCGCCGCGCGGGCGGCCGCGAGCCGGGCTTGCGCGGGGTGCCGGACTTGCCGGCGCCCGCCGCGGCGGCGCCGTTCGTCCCCGAGCCGTTGGTGCCCGAGCCGTTGCCGCCGGAGCCGTTCGCGCTCGCGCCGTTCTTGCCCGAGCCGTTCGCGCCGTTCGCGGAGCCGGCAGCGGCCCCGTTCGGCGTCGTGGCCGGGCCCTTCGCCTTGCGAGCGACGGGCTTGGCACCGGGGGTCTTCGCGGGAGCGTCGTCGGCGACGGCCGGCTCCTCGGCACGGATCGGCTTCTGTCCCGGACGCGGGGCGCGGGCCTTCTGCGTGGCGGCAACCTGCTCGCGCTTGGCCGTCTCCTCGACGTCGATGCGCTTGTAGACGACGTACTGCTGGCCCAGCGTCCACAGGTTGTTGGCGACAAGACGTACAGCATCAGCTTGTTCATGATCGCGGTCTGCGGGTTCTCGCCCTGCGCCGCGGTCTGCCGCGCCACCGAGTGGCGGGCCGTGATGTGGGTGAAGATGCCCGCCGCGATCATCAGCGGGATCATCACGATGAGCATGCTGGTCAGCGTCGTGCCCTGCGCCTCGAGGCTCGACCCCGGCCCGGCGAAGCCCGGCAGCACGATCGCGCCCAGCTTCGCCCCGAAGAAGTCGGCCTCGATGAACGAGTTGACCTCGTCCTGCCCGAAGAAGTAGTTCTCGGTGCGGACCGAGCCGTCGCCGTTGAGCGGCGTGAAGTTGCGCAGCACCTGGAACAGGCCGATGAACACCGGCACCTGCACGAGCACCGGGAGGCAGCCGGCCACGGGGTTGACGCCGTGGTCCTTCTGCAGGCGCTGCATCTCCTCGGCCTGCTTCTGCCGGTCGTTGGCGTACTTCTTGCGGAGCTTCGCGATCTCCGGCTGGAACTCCTGCATCTTGCGCATGGAGCGGACCTGGCTGACGAACGGCTTGTAGAGGATCGCGCGCAGGGTGAAGACGAGGAAGATGACCGAGAGCGCCCAGGCGATGCCGTTGGCCTCACCCAGGACGGCGCCGAAGACCTTGTGCCAGACCCAGAGGATGAACGAGACCGGGTAGTAGATGAAGTTCAGCACCGAGCTTGCTCCTCGTGGTGGTCCGGCCGCACCGGAACCGGGTCGATACCGCCAGGGTGCCACGGCGCGCACTTGATCAGGCGCCGGAGCGTGAGCCAGGAGCCGCGGAGCAGCCCGTGCACCTGCAGCGCCTCGATGGCGTAGCTACTGCACGTGGGGTAGAACCGGCAGACCGGCGGGAACGCGGGGGAGACGTAGGTCTGGTACCCGCGCAGCAGCGCCACGAACGGCCGGGACAGGTTCACCGGGCACCGCCCGGCAGCTTGCGCAGCGCGCCCCGCAGTCCGGCGTCGAGGTCGGCACCCAGCTCCGCCGAGCTCGCCGCGGCGGCCGGCGGCAGGGCGCGGACGACCACGCGGGAGCCCCGCGGCAGCGTGGCGAGCCGCGGGGCGAGGAGGTGCCGCAGACGACGGGCGACGCGGTGGCGGACGACGGACCCGCCGACGGCCTTGCTGACGACCAGCCCAGCCCGTGGTCCCTCGTCGCTGTGTCCCATGATCTGCAGGTGGACGACCAGCCGGTCCCTCCCGCTGCGGCGGCCCCGCCGGAGGACGGACGCGAACTCGTCCGCCGACGTCAACCGCGAGCCGGCCGGGAGCACCGGCGCGGCCGGCTCAGGCCGAGAGCCGCTCGCGGCCCTTGCGGCGGCGGCCGGCGAGGATGGCGCGCCCGGCCCGGGTGCGCATGCGCAGCCGGAAACCGTGCGTGCGCGCGCGGCGGCGGTTGTTCGGCTGGAAGGTGCGCTTGCCCTTGCTCACGGTGCGGCTCTCCTGCTCCACGACGCGGGCCGGTGACCGGGGCCGCGTCCGGGAATTGGTCTGTGTGGCGGTGTACGGACGGCGCGGCACGACAGGCGTGCAGCACTCCTGCGTGCCAGGGTACGCAGCCCGCTCGGAGAGGGTCAAACCGCCCCGGAGTGACGACGGATCACCCGCTTGCACGTCGCGGACCAGGGTGTCTTGTGGCTAGCGGGCTCTGTTGTTAGCGTGCCCCCTCACAGTTCGATCCGGGGGGATCGGTCGCACCGCGTCGAGACGGCACGGGCCCGTGGGACGTCGCGTCCACCGGCCCGCGTACCGTCCTGCGCACAGGTGTGGACAAGTCTGGGGATGCCCCCTGACCCGGCCACGGCACGCGGACGACTGAGGATCGGAAGGGGACACCGATGGCCGATCAGCCCGGCGACCTCGGACAGGTCTGGAACCGCGTCATCGCCGAGCTGTCGGGCGCCGCGGGTGCCGCGGGTGCCACGGCCTCCCTGTCCTCCCAGCAACGCGCCTTCCTCCGCCTCACCCGCCCGCTCGGCCTGATCGACGGCACGGCCCTGCTGGCCGCCCCGAGCGAGTTCGCCAAGACGACGATCGAGCGGGTCCTGCGCCAGCCGATCAGCGACTCGCTCGGCCGGCACCTCGGGGTCACCGTCAACCTGGCCGTGGTCGTCGACGCCTCCGCCGCCTCGGGCGGCACCGAGGTGCCCGAGCCGCCGGGGCGCCCCGGGGGCGAGGACAACGGGCACCGCCCCCCGCAGCACCGCTCCGACGGCGCCGGGCCGCTCGACGGCGCCGGCGACCGCGGGCGGCTCGACCACGGGCTGGGCAACGGGTCCGGCCCGCTGCCCGCCGACGGGTCCGAGGCCTCCTACGACGGCCGCGGCCCGGCGACGGGCCCGCTGCCCACCACCGCCGTGCCGGGCGGGCCCGGCGGGCCGCTGCCGTCGGGCCGGTCCCCGGACGTGTGGCCGACCTACTCGGCGCCGGCGCCCGGGGAGTCCGCGGCCGCCCCGCGCAGCCAGTCCCGGCTCAACGAGAAGTACATCTTCGACACGTTCGTCATCGGCGCGTCCAACCGGTTCAGCCACGCCGCGGCCGTCGCCGTGGCCGAGCAGCCGGCGCGGGCGTACAACCCGCTGTTCATCTGGGGCGACTCCGGGCTCGGCAAGACCCACCTGCTGCACGCCGTCGGCCACTACGCGCAGCGGCTGTTCCCGGGCATGCGGGTGCGGTACGTCAGCACCGAGGAGTTCACGAACGACTTCATCAACTCCCTGCGCGACGACCGCAAGGTGGCGTTCCAGCGCCGCTACCGCGACGTCGACGTGCTGCTGGTGGACGACATCCAGTTCCTGGAGGGCAAGGAGGGCACCCAGGAGGAGTTCTTCCACACCTTCAACACCCTCCACAACGCGAACAAGCAGATCGTCGTCTCCTCCGACCGGCCGCCGAAGCGCCTGGAGACCCTCGAGGACCGGATGCGCACGCGGTTCGAGTGGGGCCTCATCACCGACATCCAGCCGCCGGAGCTGGAGACGCGCATCGCGATCCTCCGCAAGAAGGCCGCCCAGGACCGGCTCGCCGTCCCCGACGACGTGCTGGAGTTCATCGCCGAGCGCATCGAGCGCAACATCCGCGAGCTCGAGGGCGCCCTGATCCGGGTCACGGCGTTCGCATCCCTCAACCGGCAGCCCGTCGACACCCAGCTCGCCGAGATCGTGCTGCGCGACCTCATCCCCGACTCCGGCGCCTCCGAGATCACCGCGTCCACGATCATGGGCGTCACGGCCGAGTTCTTCGGCGTGACGATGGACGAG
>JAPLAT010000582.1 GCA_026393175.1 Pseudonocardiales bacterium | reverse complement strand
GGGTCGACCGCGTGGCGGACCGCTTCGGCTCGGTCGCGGGCCTGCGGGGCCGGGACCGGCTGCGCGCCGCCCTGCGGGAGCGGGGGTTCCCGCTGCGCTGAACGGGGTCGCCGGCCCGGTCGGCGGCCGCGTCAGTCGCGTGGCTCGAGCACGAGGACGGGGAGCTCGCGGTCGGTCCGGCGCTGGTACTCGGCGTAGTCGGGGTACGCGGCCACCGCGCGCTCCCACCACACCGAGCGCTCCTCGCCGGCGAGCTCGCGGGGCGCGTAGGCCCGGGTGACGGTGCCGTCCTGCAGGTCGACGCGCGCCGCGTCGCGCACGCTCGGGTACCAGGCCGGGTTCTCCGGCGCGCCGCCCTTGGACGCGACGCAGGCGTAGGAGCCCTCGTGCTCCACCCGCATGCAGGGCAGGTGGCGCCGCTCGCCGGTCCTGCGCCCGCGGTAGGTGATCAGCACGACGGGGGTGCCCTTGACCTCGACCCCCTCGGTCGTGCCGCTCTCCAGGATCTGGTCGATCTGGTCCTGCGAGAGGTCGGCGTGCCTGCTGGTCTCGGGGTCTTCGCTGACGGCCATGATCGGCGCAACGAGCGGCCCGGCCGTCGTGTTCCGCGGGTCACCCGGGCCCGGCGGTGCTGCGCGAGCGGGAGTGACCGCCGGGCGACTCGCGGGCACGCTGGACCGTCCGCTCCGCCGGGCCTACCGTTGCCCGCGTGTCGCCCGACAACGCCGGCTGCGCCGGTTCCCGCGAGGGCCGGCATGCCTGCGTGGTCCCGCCTGTGGGGACCGTCAAGTACCGCATCGGCGGCCCGCGCCCCCGCACCGTCCGGGTGTTCGTGTGCGAGGCCCACGCGGTCGGGCTGCCCGACCCGCGGCCGCTGACCGAGGACGACCGCGCCGAGTTGCGGCGCAGACGGCGGCGCGCCACGGCCCGGCGCTGAGGGGACGGCGACCGGCCGTCGGCCCGTCACGTCCCCGGCGGGATGCCGCGACCGTCGACGTGCGGGACGGGCCGCTGGTCCGCGTCGGTGCCGCACCGCCTTCCGCACGGCGCTCTCGCACGCTGCCGCAGGGGCGCCCGACCCCGCGTCCGCCCGCGGAGCGGCGGGTCCGGTGACCGGGTACGGTCCGCCCGCACCCGATCCGGAGGACCAGATGAGCGACGGCGGCGCCGGAGGTACGGCGTTCGTGCTGGGCGGCGGGGGTGTCCTGGGCGCGGTGCAGGTCGGGATGCTGCGCGCGTTGACCGACGCGGGGGTCCGACCCGACCTGGTGCTGGGCACGTCGGTCGGGGCGCTCAACGGCGCGGTGCTCGCGGCGCTGCCGCCCGCCGAGGTCGCCGACCGGCTCGACGCGCTGTGGTCCTCGCCCGACGCCCGCGCCCTGTTCGCGGCCGGGACGTTCGGGCGGCTGCGCGAGCTGGTGCGCAGCGGGGTCGCCGCGCACTCGTCGGGCCCGCTGCGCCGGGCGGTGACCGAGGTGCTGGGGGAGCGGCGGATCGAGGACCTGCCCGTGCGCTTCACCTGCTGCGCCGCGCGCATCGAGGACGCCGCCGAGCACTGGTTCGACCGCGGACCGGTCGTCGACGCGGTGCTGGCCTCGGCGGCGGTGCCCGGTTTGCTGCCGCCCGCGGTCGTCGAGGGCCGGCACTACCTCGACGGCGGCCTGGTCAACAGCATCCCGCTGGGGCGGGCCGTCGAGCTGGGGGCGACCAGGGTGTTCGTGCTGCAGGTCGGGCGCATCGCGTCGCCGCTGCGACCGCCGCGGCGGCCATGGGAGGTGGCGATGGTGGCGTTCGAGATCGCCCGCCGCCACCGCTACGCGCGCGACCTGGCCGCCGTCCCGGAGGGGGTCGAGGTGCACGTGCTGCCGACCGGGGGAGCCGGCGCGCCGCGCTGGGACAGCCGCGCGGCGCTGCGCTACCGCGACGTCGGCGCGGCCGGCGGCCGCATCGTCGCCGCCTACGAGGCGTCGGCGGCCTACCTGCGCGACCACGCCGCCACCGGGGGCGGGCGGTGAGCCCGCCGCCGGTGTGGGTCCGCCGGGCGGTGCTCGCCCCCGCGATGATCGTGGTGACCCTGGTCGTCCTGACCACGCTGCCGCTGTGGCTGCTGCTGGCCGCCGCGCTCTCGCCGCTGCTGCCCGGGCGGTGGCGCGCGCTGCGCGTCCTGTGGGTCGGGGTGGTCGCGATGGTCCTGGAGTGCGTGCTGCTCGTCGCCCTGTTCGGGATGTGGCTGCTCACCGGCTTCGGGGCGGCCCTGCGCACCGCCCGCGCGCAGTACCTGCACTACCGCCTCGCGGGCTGGTACCTGCGGGTGCTCTACCGGGAGGCGGCGCGGGCGCTGCGGCTGCGCGTGGAGGTCGAGGGCCCCTCGCCCGACGACTACCTCGACCGGCCGCTGCTGGTGTTCTGCCGCCACGCCGGGCCCGGCGACTCGTTCCTGCTCATGCACGCGCTGATCAACTGGTACGCGCGGGAGCCGCGGATCGTCCTGACCGAGGCGATGCAGTGGGACCCCGCCCTCGACGTGCTGTTCCACCGGCTGCCCACCACGTTCGTCCCGGCCCGCGGCGGTGCCGACCTGGAACGACGCATCGGTGAGCTGGCCACGGCGCTGGACCACGACGACGCGTTCGTGATCTTCCCGGAGGGCGGCAACTTCACCCGGCGCCGCCGCCTGGCCGGTATCGAGCGGCTGCGGGCGAAGGGGCTCGAGGAGATGGCGCGGCGGTCCGAGGAGATGCGCCACGTCCTGCCGCCACGGCCCGGCGGGGTGGCCGCCGCGCTCGCCGCGGCCCCCGGGGCCGACGTCGTGTGGGTGGCGCACGCCGGGCTGGACCACCTGTTCACCCTGGCCGACGTCTGGCGCGAGCTGCCGCTGGACGGGACCGTGCGGATGCGCTGGTGGCAGGTCCCGGCGGCCGAGGTGCCGCGGGACGAGGACGCGCAGGTGGAATGGCTCTACACGTGGTGGGAGCGGATCGACGACTGGGTGGACCGCACCAGGGCCGCGCGCTGACGGCCGCGGCGGACGGGGTGTTCCCGCCCACAGCGGCTGGAGTGTGCCGCGACGGCACGGGTTCTCCTCGGGCCATGCCGCACCCGTCCCTGCGCCGTCGCACCCTGCTCGGAGCGGCCCTGGCCGGCCTGGGCACGACCCTGGCCGGGTGCGGCGCCGCGCCGGCCGCGCCCGCGCCGCCGGCGCCCGCCACCGGTGGCCCGGCCGGTGCTCCCGCCACCGGTGCCCCCGACCCGGACCTCGTGGCGCTCGAGCGGCGCTTCGGCGGGCGGATCGGCGTGCACGCCCTCGACACCGGGAGCGGAGCGGTCCTGTCCCACCGGGGCGACGAGCGGTTCGTCATGGCCTCGACGGCGAAGCTGCCCGCGGTGGCCGCCGTGCTCCACCGGGCGGCCGCGGACCCCGCGCTGCTCGACCGCGTCGTCCGCTACGGGCCCGCCGCGCTCCTGGAGTACGCGCCGGTGACGGCGGCGAACGTGGCGACCGGCATGACCGTCGCCGACCTCTGCGACGCCGCGCTCACCGTCAGCGACAACACGGCGATGAACCTGCTCCTCGACCTGCTCGGCGGTCCCGCG
>JAPLAT010000687.1 GCA_026393175.1 Pseudonocardiales bacterium | reverse complement strand
GATCGCCGAGGACGCCCGGCTCACCGACGGGCACCTGCGGCTGGGTGTCGGTGCGGGTGACCACGCGGCGATCATCTGGCCGATCCTGTGCGGGATGGCCAAGGCCAAGTACTACCTGCTCACCGCCGAGTTCATCGACGGGAAGGAGGCCGAGCGGATCGGGCTGGTCTCGCTGTGCCGGCCGCAGGAGGAGGTGCTGCCCACCGCGCTGTCCGTCGCGGAGAAGCTGGCTGCCGGCCCGCAGCACGCGCTGCGCTGGACCAAGCGCTCGCTCAACCTCTGGATCCGCGACGCGAGCCCGATCTTCGAGGCCTCGCTCGCCTACGAGATGCTCAACTTCTTCGACGACGACGTCCTCGAGGGCGCCACGGCGATCAAGGAGAAGCGGGCGCCGAAGTTCCCCTCGGTGACCGGCGGCTGACACCGGTCCGGCCGACCCACGCAGCGCGGGTCGGCCGGAACCCCGGCCGGGCCGGTGCACCGCCCCCCTCCGGCGGTGCGGGCGCTCAGCTCCCGAAGTGCCCCTTGTGCTGCTCGCGCAGCACGTTCTTCTGGATCTTGCCGGTCGCGGTCCGGGGCATCTCGTCGGCGAACAGCACCGCCTTGGGCACCTTGAACCCCGACAGCCTGCTGCGCGCCGCGGCGAGCACCTCCTCCTCGGTGAGCTCCACACCGGGCTTGGGCGTGACGATCGCGGCAATGGCCTCGGACCACCGCTCGTGCGGCAGCCCGACGACGACGACCTCCTGGATCCGCGGCTCGGCCTCGTAGAGCGCCTTCTCCACCTCGATGGACGCCACGTTCTCGCCGCCGGACTTGATCACGTCCTTCTTGCGGTCGGCGAACCACAGCAGCCCGTCGGCGTCGAACCGGCCCACGTCGCCGGAGTGGAACCAGCCGTGCGCGAACGCCTCGGCGGTGGCGTCGGGGTTGCGCAGGTAACCCTCCATGGCGTGCGGGCCGCGGTAGACGATCTCGCCGGTCTCCCCGTTCGGCAGGAGGTTGCCGGCGTCGTCCATGATGCCGACCTGGACGTTGGGTACCGGGAGACCGACCGACCCGGCGTGGCTGAGCTGGTACTCGGGCGGGAACACCGTGGTGATCGGGTTCATCTCGGTCTGCCCGAAGCCCAGCGCGAAGTCGCAGCCGAACACGTCCATCGCCCGGCGCAGGTCGGTGTCGGGCATCGGGGCCATCGCGTAGAGGGCCAGCCGCAGCGTGGACAGGTCGCGCTTGTCGATGTCGGGGTGGTCCATCAGCATCCGGTACATCATCGGCAGCCCGAAGATCTGGGTGATCCGCTCGGACTCGATCGTCGCCAGCAGCGCGGCCGGGTCGAACGCGCGCATCAGCACCAACGTGCCGCCCATGTAGAGCAGCCCAGTGGTGAAGCCGTTGAGCTGGGCGGTGTGGAACAGCGGCATCATCGCCACCGACCGCTCCTTGCCGTCGATGCCCAGCACCAGCGGGGCGTTCAGCGACTCGATGTAGACCGCGACGTGGCTGCTGACCACGCCCTTGGGGGCGGAGGTGGTGCCGCTGGTGTAGAGGTAGCTGATCGCGTCCCGGTCGCCGACCAGGCACTCCGGCTCGCTCGTCCCGGCGTCACCGAGGAACGTCGCCAGGTCCCGCCAGGTGCCCGTCGACCCGGCGGCCCAGTCGGCCCCGGTCCCGGGGGCGACGACCACGTCGACGACGGCGCTGCCCTCGACGAGCTGCAGCGCACCCTCGACGAGCCCGCCGAGCTGGCTCTCCACCACCACGCCGCGGGCCCGGGAGTGCTCCAGGACGTAGGAGACCTCGGGCGGCCCCCACGCGAGGTTCACCGGCACGCAGACGACACCGGTCTTGGCGCAGGCGTAGTAGGTCGTGAGGAACTCCACGCTGTTGCCGCTGGCCAGGGCGAGCACGTCGCCGCGCCGGTACCCGGCGGCCAGCAGTGCGTGGGCCAGCCGGTTGACCTCGGCGTTGAGCTCGGCGTAGGTGAACCGGCGGGCGCCGTCGACGACCGCCTCGCGGTCGGGGTTGCGCCACGCGCTGCGGGTCAGCATGTCGCCGACGTTGACCCGGGTGACGAGGTTGGCGTGCAGGTCGTGGTCGATGGTCACGGTTCCTCCGGAGGGGTGGGGGTGGGCCCGGGGTCGGTGGCTCAGGACACGGGCACGAAACGGACCAGCCCGATGTCGCCCACGCGCTCGAACGCGGCGCGGACCGCCATGCCGGGCACGACGGAGGCGGGATCGCAGTGCTCGACGGTGGACAGCATCTGCGGGCCCTCGGCCAGCCGCACGATCACCACCGGGTAGGGCGCGGACCGCGGCAGGTCGTTCCACGGGGGCCGGCTGACGACCGCGGAGACCACGACGGTGGCCTCGCCGGAGAGGTCGGTCCAGCGCAGCTGAGCGGAGTGGCAGCGCGGGCAGAACGGGCGCGGGTAGTGGAACAACAGGTCGCACGCGGTGCACTGGCGCACCGCGAGCCGGCCCTTCGCCGCGGCCTCGAAGTGGCCGCGGTTGACGTCGTCGACGCGCGGCAGGACCTCGGGGTCGGCCAGGCCGTCCAGGTAGGTGGTCACGAGCCCTCCAGTACGACGGTGACATGGCTGCACAACATGGATCCGTAGGCGTGCACGACGGCCCGGTCGGCCCGCTCGACCTGGATGCCGGCGGCCCGGCCGGTCATCTGCTGATAGGCCTCCAGGATTCCGCAGATCCCCGAGGCCGTGCCGGAGTGCCCGAACCGCAGCAGGCCGCCGTTGGTGTTCACCGGCAGCCGTCCGCCCGGCCTCGTGGCGCCCTCGCGGTAGAGCTCGACCGCCTTGCCGCGCTCGGCCAGTCCCAGCTCCTCGATCAGCATCAGCGGGTTGGAGCTGAACGCGTCGTAGAGCTGGGCGAGGTCCACGTCGGCGGGCCCGAAGCCGGCCTCGGCGAACGCCTTCGCCCCGGAGCGGACCGCCCCGGTGCGCGACAGGTCGGGCATCGAGGTGAGGAAGCCGTGGGTGTGGCCCTCGCCGACGCCCACCACGTGCACCGGGCGGTGCCGCAGGCCCGCCGCCCGCTCCGGCGAGACCAGCACGAACGCGCCGCCGCCCTCGCACGGGATCGAGCAGTCGAGATAGCCGAAGGGCCCCGCGATGTGCCGGGCCTCCAGCACCTGCTCCACGGTGAACGGTCCCGCCCCCGCCCCGATCGCCGTCGGGTGCGCGACGGCCCACTCCTGCTGGGCCGCCACCGCCTCGGCGAACACCTCCCGGCCCTGCCCGACCTCGTCGAGCCAGGACTGTGCGATCAACCCGTACAGGGTCGGGATCGACGGCGCGTAGGGCAGCTCGTAGTCCGGGTGGCAGGTCATCGTCATCAGGTTGCGGCCGACGTCGCGGATCGGCGGGAACACCCCTGCGGACACGCAGAGCACCGCCGAGCACTGCCCGCTCTGGATGGCGCGGGTGGCGACGCCGAGCATCGCCAGGTGGCTGCCGCCGCCGAGCTGCACGCCGAGCTGCAGGCCGAGGTTGTGCAGCCCGAGCGAGTCCTGGATCTCCTCGGACAGGAAGGTGTGCTCGACGGACTCACCCATCATCGAGCCCACGCACAGCAGGCCGTCGACGTCGTCGGGTGCCATGCCGGCGTCGTGCAGGGCCGCGACGGCGGACTCGAGGTGCAGGTCGAGGAACGGGCGGTCGAGCCGACCCGGGGCGACTTCGGCGAAGCCGGCCAGGGTGGCGAGCGGGTCAGACATGGTTCCAGACGTTAGCAGTGACTAACATCTCTGACCACCGGCTGCGGTGTGCGGGCCGGGTTCGGATACCGTTGCGCCGGTGAGCCTGCCTGCCCGGCCGGGCGCCGTCCCGGCCCCCGTGGAGCCCCCCGACGATGCTTCGCCGCTGTTCAGCATCGAGTTCGGCAAGATGCTGTGCATGGGCTGCCGGCCCGCCGGCCGGTGCCGTTTCGGCCTGGTACTGCGCCGGGGCGAGAACGGCGCCGTCGAGGGCACGGCCAGGTTCTCCGCCGAGCACGAGGGTGCCGGTGGCGTCGTGCACGGCGGTTCGGTGATGGGCGCGCTCGACGAGGCGTGCGGCGCGGTACCGATCGCGGCGGCGGTCCTGTCGGTGACCGCCGAGATGAACGTGGCGTTCCGGCGTCCCGTCCCGCTGGATCGCGAGCTGGACGTTCGGGCCTGGCCCGAGTCCCGCGACGAGCGCGGGCACTGGATCATCCACGCCGAGCTGTACCTGTCCGGCGACGACCGGCCGCTGTGCCACGCCCGCGCCCGTTTCGTCGAGCGCGACCCGGACAAGCACTACGGCCGGTTCAAGGAGTGGCTCGACGGCCGGGAGGGCGTCGCGGGCTGAGCGCGGTCGCCTGCTCAGTTGACCCCCCGGTCCTTCCCGGCCCAGTACGGCGCCCGCAGCTCGCGCTTGAGGATCTTCCCGGCTCCGGACTTGGGCAGCGCGTCGGCCCGGAAGTCCACGGAGCGGGGCACCTTGAAGCCGCCGAGCCGGGCCCGGCAGTGCGCGACCAGGTCCTCCACCGCGGGCTCCGCGCCGGGCCGCGGCACGACCACGGCATGCACGCGTTCGCCCCAGGAGTCGTCCGGGACGCCGATCACGGCCGCCTCCAGGACGTCCGGATGGGTGTAGAGCACGTTCTCGACCTCGGCCGAGTACACGTTCTCGCCCCCTGAGATGATCATGTCCTTGACCCGGTCGACGATGTAGACGTACCCCAGCTCGTCGGCCCACGCCGCGTCGCCGCTGTGGTACCAGCCCTTGGCGTCGAGCGCGGCCGCGGTCTCCTCCGGACGGTTGAGGTAGCCGACCATGATGTTCGGGCCCCGGGCCCAGATCTCGCCGACCTCCCCGGGCGCGGCCCGGGTGCCGTCCTCGCGGTGGATCTCCACCTGCACCCCGATCACCGGCGCCCCGGCTGACCGCAGCCGTCCGGCGAACGGCTGCTCACCGGCCGCCCCGCGCCGGTGGTCCTCCGGGGTGCACTGGGTGAGCAGCGGGGCGGCCTCGGTCATCCCGTAGAGCTGGCTGAACTCGCACGGCAACAGCTTCATCGCGGCCTGCTGGAGCTGGTCGGGCATCGGAGAGGCGCCGTAGAGCAGCAGTCGCAGGCTGGACAGGTCTCGGTCGGCGGTGCCCGCGTGGTTCACCAGCATGTTGATCATCGACGGCACGATGAGGATCAGGGACACCCGCTCACGCTCGATGGTCCGGCCCACCAGGTCGGCGTCGAAGCCGGGGACGAAGACGTGCACCCCGCCGATCCAGGTCACCGCGTAGGTCTGCGACCCGTCGGCCAGGTGGAACATCGGCCCGGCGTGCAGGTACCGCTCGTCCGGGGTGTGTCGGATGGCGAGCAGGGCGTGCTTCGCGTTCGCGACCAGGTTGCGGTGGCTGAGCAGCACGCCCTTGGGCCGCCCGGTCGTGCCGCCGGTGTAGAAGATGCCGGCGATGTCGTCGGGGGCCGGGTTCAGCCCACCGCCAGGTGCATGTCGTCCACGGCCAGGGCGACGGTGCCGCAGTCGTCGATGATGAAGGCGAGCTCCTCCTCGCTGAGCCGGAAGTTGAGGTCGTTGAGGACGGCGCCGATGGCCGGCACACCCAGCCAGTACTCCAGGTGTCGGTACCCGTTCAGCGCCAGCACGCCGATCACGTCGCCGGCGCCGATGCCGAGTGAATGCAGCCCTCCGCCGAGGGCGGCGACGCGCCGGGCCAGTGTGGTGTAGTCGAACCTGACGTCGCCGTCGACGACCGCGGGACGCTCGCCCGCGACCAGCGCGGCCCGCTCCAGGGCCCAGCGCAGGGACTCGGTCATGGGGTGATCCTCCAGATCTTCGTCCACGTGACCATGGTCACGATGGTCCAGGTACCGTGGCGATGCACAGCTCCAGATGGGTGATGGAGGCGGGATTCCGGGCCGAACGCGGTGTAATGATTATGCGATAACTGGGTGCGGGTGGGACGCGATCCGGGCGCCGGCGTGGCTCGCCGGGACCGAGCCTGGCACCGGCTGCCGGTCCCGCCCCAGGTGACCGGTCGGACGACGAACGCTGGGGAGACGACATGTCAGGTGTGGACGGACGGGTGGCCATCGTGACCGGAGCCGGTCGCGGTCTCGGCCGCAGCCACGCCCTGCGGCTGGCCGCGGGTGGTGCACAGGTGCTGGTGAACGACCCGGGGGTGGGTCGCGGTGGGGAGGGTGGCGACGGCAGTCCGGCGCAGGGCGTGGTCGCGGAGATCACCGCCGCGGGCGGGGTCGCGGTGGCCGACCACCACGACATCTCCACCGACGACGGCGCCCGGGCGGCGGTCACCGCCGCGGTGGAGGCCTTCGGCGGCGTGCACGTCGTGGTGAACAACGCCGGGATCCTGCGGGACACGACGTTCCACAAGATGACCACCGAGCAGTGGCAGGCCGTGGTGCGCGTGCACCTGGACGGCTCGGCCTTCGTCACGAGGGCGGCCTGGCCGCACCTGCGCGAGCAGCGCTACGGGCGCGTGGTGATGACCACCTCGGGCGCGGGCCTGTTCGGCAACTTCGGGCAGGCCAACTACGCCGCCGCGAAGCTCGGCGTCGTCGGCCTCATGCACACCCTCGCGCTCGAGGGCACGCGCTACGGCATCCGCGTCAACTCGGTCGCCCCGGTCGCGCTGACCCGGATGACCGACGGGTTGCTCGACGCCTCCACCGACCTCGACCCGGCCTGGGTGTCGGC
>JAPLAT010000362.1 GCA_026393175.1 Pseudonocardiales bacterium | reverse complement strand
CGGCCGCCGTGGCGGGCCGGCTCACCGGGCAGTCCGTCGTGCTCGTCACCGCCGGGGCCGACCCGGCCGACCGCGACGCCGTCGCCACCCTCATCGGACAGGCGGGCGGCACCGTCGCCGGCGAGGTCGCGCTCACCCCCGCCGTGGGCGACCCGGCGCGGGCCGACCAGCTCCGCGAGCACACCACCGGGCTGCTGCCCGCCGGCGCCCAGCTCCCCGCGGCCGCCGACACCGGCAGCCTCGTCGGGGGCCTGCTCGGCGGCGCCCTGCTCGGCGACGCCGACCCGGCGGCCGCGGCGGGCGTGCTCACCGGCCTGACGACCGGTGGCTTCGTCGTGCCGGGGGAGGTGCCCGCCCCGGCCGGGCTCGTGCTCGTCCTCACCGGGGGCGCGCTCGAGGGCGTGGACGCCGCCGACGCCGCGGCCGTCCTCGCGCGGATGGCGGTGCAGCTCGACCTCTCGGGCCCCGGCGCCGTCCTGGCCGGGCGCACCGGCTCGGCCGACGCGACCGGGCCCGTGGGCGTGGCCCGGGCCGACCCGACCGTCACCGCCGCGC
This sequence comes from Pseudonocardiales bacterium, assembly GCA_026393175.1. GTDB lineage: Bacteria > Actinomycetota > Actinomycetes > Mycobacteriales > Pseudonocardiaceae > Pseudonocardia. The sequence continues at coordinate 7,508 of JAPLAT010000362.1, read as the reverse complement.
TGTCCACCGTCGACGACGTGCAGAGCGGCTCCGGGCAGGTCTCGGCCGTGCTCGCCCTGCGCGAGCAGCTCGACGGCCGCGCCGGGCGAGTCGGGGTCTGAGCGTGCGCGAGTCGGGGTCTGCCGCGCTGCCAGGCCCCGACTCGCGCGCTGCCAGGCCCCGACTCGCGCACTGCCAGGCCCCGACTCGCGCACTGTGGGGCCCCGACTCGCGGGCGGGGACGGGGGTGCGGGGCGGGGGTGGGGCGGCCGCTGTACGCTGGCGGCCCGTGCAGCCTCGCGCGACTCGTCATCTGTTCGTCACCGGCGGGGTCGCGTCCTCGCTGGGCAAGGGCCTGACGGCCTCCAGCCTCGGCCAGCTCCTCACGTCCCGCGGTCTGCGGGTGATCATGCAGAAGCTGGACCCGTACCTGAACGTCGATCCCGGCACGATGAACCCCTTCCAGCACGGCGAGGTGTTCGTCACCGAGGACGGCGCCGAGACCGACCTCGACATCGGCCACTACGAGCGGTTCCTCGACCGCGACCTGGTCGGCCGGGCCAACGTCACCACCGGGCAGGTCTACTCGTCGGTGATCGCCAAGGAGCGGCGCGGGGAGTACCTGGGCGACACCGTCCAGGTCATCCCGCACATCACCAACGAGATCAAGGACCGCATCCTCGCGATGGCGGAGCCGGACGCCGACGGGGTCGCGCCCGACGTCGTCATCACCGAGGTGGGCGGCACGGTCGGCGACATCGAGTCGCTGCCGTTCCTGGAGGCCGTGCGCCAGCTGCGCCACGAGGTCGGCCGGGACCACTGCTTCTTCCTGCACGTCTCGCTCGTGCCCTACCTCGCGCCGTCGGGGGAGCTCAAGACCAAGCCGACCCAGCACTCCGTCGCCGCGCTGCGCAACATCGGCATCCAGCCCGACGCGCTCGTGCTGCGCGCCGACCGCGAGATCCCCGAGGACATGAAGCGCAAGATCAGCCTCATGTGCGACGTGGAGACCGACGGGGTCGTCGCCGCGCCGGACGCACCGTCGATCTACGACATCCCGCGCGTGCTGCACCGCGAGGGCCTGGACGCCTACGTCGTGCGCCGGCTGTCGCTGCCCTTCCGCGACGTCGACTGGACGGTCTGGGGCGACCTGCTCGACCGCGTCCACCACCCCGACGCGACGGCCCGGATCGCGCTCGTCGGCAAGTACGTCGACCTGCCCGACGCCTACCTGTCGGTGACCGAGGCGCTGCGGGCGGGCGGGTTCGCGCACCGGGCGCGCGTGGAGATCGTCTGGGTGCAGTCCGACGAGTGCCGCACCCCGGCGGGCGCCGCCGCCGCGCTGGAGGGCATGGACGGGGTGCTGATCCCCGGCGGGTTCGGGGTGCGCGGCATCGAGGGCAAGCTCGGCGCGATCACCCACGCCCGCACCCGCGGCATCCCGACGCTGGGGCTGTGCCTGGGCCTGCAGTGCATGGTGATCGAGGCGGCCCGCACGCTGGCCGGTCTCGACGACGCGAACTCCACCGAGTTCGACGAGCGCACCCCGCACCCGGTGATCTCCACGATGGCCGACCAGCGCGACGTCGTGGCGGGGGAGCGGGACATGGGCGGCACCATGCGCCTGGGCGCCTACCCGGCCGCCCTGGGCGCCGGCAGCGTCGTCGCCGCGGCGTACGGGGCCCGGGAGGTCTCCGAGCGGCACCGGCACCGGTACGAGGTGAACAACGCCTACCGGTCGCGGCTGGAGGAGGTCGGGCTGGTGTTCGGGGGCACCTCGCCGGACGGGACGCTCGTGGAGTTCGTGGAGCTGCCCGCCGAGACCCACCCGTTCTTCGTCGGCACCCAGGCGCACCCGGAACTGAAGAGCCGGCCCACCCGGCCCCACCCGCTCTTCGCCGCGTTCGTCAAGGCCGCGCTGCGCTACCGGGCCGCGGACCTGCTGCCCTTCGACGCCGCGACCGACGAGGCCGAACCGGTCTCCGCGGCGAACGGGGCCCTGACGTGAGCACCCCGCGGCACGACTTCCCCGTCGAGGGGTCGACGGAGCTCTACTCCGGGCGCGTCATGGCGCTGCGCTCGGACCAGGTCGTGATGCCCGGCGGGCGGGTCGCCACCCGGGAGATCGTGGAGCACCCCGGCGCCGTCGCCGTGGCCGCGCTCGACGCCGACGACCGGCTGATGATGATCCACCAGTACCGGCACGCCGTGCGGCGCCGGCTGTGGGAGCTCCCGGCGGGCCTGCTCGACGTGGCGGGCGAGGACCCCGTCGAGGCCGCGCGCCGCGAGCTCGCCGAGGAGGCCGGCATCGAGGCCGCGGAGTGGTCGGTGCTGCTGGACATCGTGCCCTCGCCCGGGTTCTCCGACGAGGCGATCCGCGTGTACCTGGCCCGCGGGCTCACCGAGATCGGGCGGCCCGCGGGCGCGGACGACGAGGAGGCCGACCTCGTCACCCGCTGGGTGTCGATGCCGGTCGCCGTGCGCATGGCGCTGGCCGGCACGATCGTCAACGCCACGACGGTGTCGGCGGTGCTCGCCGCGCACGTGCTCGCGGCGAGCCCGGCCGGTGGCCGGCCCCTCGACGCCCCGTGGCCCGACCGGCCCACCGCCTTCGCGACGCGCCAGGGTTGACCGCGGCCTAGGCTCGGGCCCATGCGCTTCGGACTGTTCGTTCCCCAGGGCTGGCGGCACGACCTCGTCGGCATCGACCCCGCCGACCAGTGGGGCGTGATGAAGGGGCTGGCCCAGCACGCCGACGCGGGGCCCTGGGAGTCGATCTGGGTCTACGACCATTTCCACACGGTGCCCGCGCCCACCGACCAGGCCACGCACGAGGCGTGGTCGCTCATGGCCGCGTTCGGCGCGGTCACCCAGCGGGTGCGGCTGGGCCAGATGTGCACCTGCATGAGCTACCGCAACCCCGCCTACCTGGCGAAGGTGGCCGCCACCTGCGACATCGTCTCCGGCGGGCGGGTCGAGATGGGCATCGGCGCCGGCTGGTACGAGCACGAGTGGCGGGCCTACGGCTACGGCTTCCCGCCCGCCCCCGAGCGGCTCGGCATGCTCGACGAGGGCGTGCAGATCATGAAGCAGGCCTGGGAGACCGGGTCGGCGACGCTCCAGGGCAAGCACTACCAGGTCGACGGCGCGATCGTGCAGCCGCGGCCGCTGCAGGACGGCGGCATCCCGCTCTGGATCGCCGGCGGCGGGGAGAAGGTGACCCTGAAGATCGCGGCGAAGTTCGCGCGCTACACCAACTTCGACGGCACGCTCGAGGGGTTCACCCGCAAGTCCGAGCTGCTGAAGGGGCACTGCGCGACCGTCGGCACCGACTTCGACGCCATCGTGCGCTCGGCCAACTACAACGTCGCGATCGGCCGTGACGAGGCCGAGGTCGAGCAGCGGCTGCAGGACGCCAAGGCCCGGCTCGTGCCCTACGTCGGCGAGGAGAAGGCCGAGGCGAGCCTGGGCGCCGTGCGGGGCCTGCCGGGTTGCGGCACGCCGGAGCAGATCGTGGAGAACCTGCGCGAGCTGGAGAAGGCCGGGATGACCTACGCGATCATCTACTTCCCCGAGGCCGCCTACGACCGCAGCGGCATCGAGCTGTTCGAGCGCGAGGTCATCCCGGCGCTGGCCTGAGGCGGACGGCGGCATCCCCGGATCGCAGTGGGGTGACCCTGCTCCGATCCGATCGGAGCGGTGTCACCCCGCTGCGATCCGAGGTAGCTCCGGCGGCCGGTTCCGGGGGCGATCCGGGGGGGCGGTCAGGCGGCCGCGAGGACGCGGCGCAGCTCGTCGGCGGTGACCCGCTGCTCCCTGCCGTCCGGGCCGACGTAGGGCGCGCCGTACGCGGGGGTGTCGGGCTGGTAGCGGCGGCCCTCGGCGAGCGGGCCGGCGTCGAGGGCGTCGTAGCCGAGCCGGTCGAGCAGCGCCGCCACCGTGGCCTTCGCCTCGGCGGAGTCGCCCGCGATCGCGAGCGCGCTGCGGTCGGGCGCGCCGGCCGGGCGGGCCAGGGCGAGCAGGTCGGCGGCCCGGATGTTGTTGAACGCCTTCACCACGTGCGACTCGGGCAGGTGCCGGGCGAGCAGCTCGCTGGAGGTCGCCGACGCGTCGTCCAGCTCGGCGATCCGGCCGTCCCGCTCGGGGTAGTAGTTGTTCGTGTCGATCACGACCTTCCCGGCGAGGGGTGCGACGGGCACCGAGGTGTAGGCGTGCAGCGGCACCGTCACCACGACGACGTCGCCCGCCTCCGCGGCCTCGGCGGGCGTCGCGGCCCTGGCGTGCGGCCCGAGCTCGGCGACGAGGCCGGCGAGCGTGTCGGGGCCGCGGGAGTTGGACAGCACCACGTCGATCCCGGCCGCCACCGCGAGCCGGGCCAGCGTGCCGCCGATGTTGCCGCTGCCGATCAGTCCGAGAGTCGTCATGCCGGTGTGAAGTCCGGCGCGGCGCCCCGCATTCCGCCCCGGCCCGGGGCACGATCGGCGGCGTGGACACGGGGGAGGTCGCGGAGGCGTTCCTGCACCACCTCACGGTGGAGCGCGGCAGCGCGGCGAACACGCTGCGGGCCTACCGCACCGACCTGGACCGCTACCTGCGCCACCTCGACGCGCTGGGCCGCCGCGGGCTGGGCGAGGTGCGGGAGGCCGACGTGACCGGGTTCGTCGCCGCGCTGCGCTCCGGGCCCTCGCCCCTGGCGGCGTCGTCGGCGGGGCGGGCGCTGGCCGCCGTGCGGGGCCTGCACCGGTTCGCCCACCGCGACGGGCTGGTCACCGACGACGTCGCCCGCGCGGTCGCCCCGCCCGACCGGCCGGCGCGGCTGCCGCGGACCCTCGACGTGGACGAGGTCGAGCAGCTCCTGGCCGGGGTGGTGGGGGACGGGCCGGTGGCGCTGCGGGACCGGGCGCTGCTCGAGCTGCTGTACTCGACGGGGGCGCGGATCTCCGAGGCCGTCGGCCTGGACGTCGACGACCTCGACCCCGCCGCGCGCACGGTGCTGCTGCGCGGCAAGGGCGGGAAGGACCGGATCGTGCCGGTGGGGCGGCCGGCGCTCGCCGCCGTGGACGCCTACCGGGTGCGGGCCCGGCCCGCGCTGGCCACGCGGGGCCGGGGGACGCCCGCGCTGCTGCTCAACGCCCGCGGCGGGCGGCTGTCGCGGCAGAGCGCCTGGCACGCCCTGCGCGCCGCCGCCGACGCCGCGGGGCTCTCCGCGGTTGTCTCGCCGCACACGCTGCGCCACTGCGTCGCCACGCACCTGCTGGCGGGCGGCGCCGACGTCCGCACCGTGCAGGAGCTGCTCGGCCACGCCTCGGTGACGACGACGCAGATCTACACCCACGTCACCGTCGACGCCCTGCGCGAGGTCTACGCGACCACCCACCCCCGCGCGCGGGGCCGGGGGCTCACGCCGTGATGCGGTACTGCGCGATCTTCCGGTAGAGCGTGGACCGGGCCAGCCCGAGCACCGCGGCCGCGGCGGCCCGGTTCCCCCGCGTCTCGCGCAGGGCGGTGACGATCGCGTCGCGCTCGGCCCGGTCGACCGGGCGCAGCGACCCGCGCGGCGCGCTCTGGCACGACGCGGGCAGGTCGCCGACCTGCACGACGCCCACCTGCCGCCGGCGCAGGGCCGCGTCGAGCGCGTCGCGCAGCTCCGCCACGTTGCCCGGCCACCCGTGGCGGGCCAGCGTGCGCAACGCCTCGGCGGACAGCCGGACGTCCCGGCCCGGGGCCAGCTCGGCCAGCACCGCCGTGACCAGCGCCGGCAGGTCTGCGGACCGGTTCCGCAGCGGCGGTACCGTCACGGTCCGGTGGAACGCGGCGAGCAGCCCGGGCCCGCTGGGGCCGGACCGGGCGCCGTCGGCGGCGGTGGCGGCGAGCCGGGCCCCGCGCAGCACACCGGGCAGCCCGCCCGCGTCGTCGGGCCAGCGGTCGACGTCGACCAGCACGACCAGCGGGGACGGCCCGGCCGCCCGGACGAGTGCCGTGACGGCGTCAGCGTCGGCGGTGGCGGCGTCGGCGGGTCCGATCTCCACCACCCGGCCGGGGCGGTGCAGCGCACGGTCCAGGTCGGCGAGCAGCCGGCGCCGACCGCTCCCCGGCTCCCCGGTGACCAGCAGCGGGGTGCCGGCCCGCAGCGCCTCGGCCGCCGCCGTCCAGGCCACGCGCCAGGCGGGGACGGCGCCCGGGGTCGCCGGCTCCGGCCGCAGGTCGGGCGCGGGGCGGGGTGCCGGTACCGCGGCGGCCCGGACGACCGGGGCCTCCCGCAGCACCGAGACCACCGCGACCAGGCCGGCGACCGTGCTGCCGGCCGTCACCGCCGTGCCCCGCACCCGGACGCGGACCCCCGACGGCAGGTCCAGCCGGTCGTCGACGGCGGGGCCGCGGACCATGCGGAACCGCGCGTGGTCGGTCAGCGCGGCGAGGTCGCCCGGGTCCAGCAGGGTCTGCAGGGGGGTGTTGGCCAGCGTCACCCGGTGCCCGACGGCGATCACCGGGCGCCGGGACCGGGCGTCGACACGGGTGTAGAGGTCGAACACCGCCTGCTGGCCCGCGTCGCGGTCGTGCAGCAGCGCGTCCTGGATCCGCGCGGCCGCCGACGTGACCAGGGAGTGCAGGATCGGCGAGGAGTGCTCGACCCGGCAGCTCACGTCGAGCACGCCCTCGATCCGCCCGGTGACCGGGTCGCGCACCGGGGCGCCCGCGCACGCGTAGGAGTGCAGCGGCTCGACGAAGTGCTCGGCGCCCACCACGTGCACCGACCGGCCCGACTCCAGGACGGTGCCCACCCCGTTGGTGCCGACCGCCCCCTCGTCGTAGCCGAAGCCCTCGGCGAAGCGGTTGTCGTCGGCGGCCCGCCCGATCGCGGCGGTCGTGTCGAGCCGGACGAGCAGGCGCGCCCGGTCGTCGGTGAGCACCACGCAGACCGGGGCGTCGGCGATCTGCTCGGCCAGCTGCCCGATCACCGGGCGGGCGCACCGCACCAGCCGGGAGTCCAGGTCCAGGTCCGGGTGGTGCCGGTTCGACACCGCCGCCGGGTCGACGCCGCGGGCGAGGCTCCGCCGCCACGACGCGACCACGTGCCCGGGGACGCCGGGCAGGTCGACGTCGGGGCGGTCGTGCAGCCGGGCCAGCGCGGAGGTGAGCAGCCTGCGTCGAGCCAGCACGTCCCCCATGCCGCGGCACCTCTCTGTCGCCTGGCTCACATCATGCGTCACGGGGTCAAGGTCGGGACCGTCCGAAGTTCGGACACCTCGGGTTCCCGCACCCGACCTAGCGTCGGGACGCCGTCACCGTCGACGCAGGGAGTCCCGCCCATGACACGCACCGACAGCGAGCACCTCGACGTCCTCATCGTCGGGGCCGGGGTGTCCGGCATCGGCGCCGCGCACCATCTGCGGGCGCGGTTCCCGGAGCGGACCTTCGCGATCCTGGAGGCGCAGGAGGCCCGCGGGGGGACCTGGTGGACCCACCGGTTCCCGGGCGCGCGCTCGGACAGCGACCTGTTCACCTACGGCTACCGCCACAAGCCCTGG
>JAPLAT010000475.1 GCA_026393175.1 Pseudonocardiales bacterium | reverse complement strand
CAGGTGATCGTCGTGACGCACCTGCCCCAGGTCGCGGCGTACGCCGACCGGCACCTCGTGGTCGACAAGTCGGCCGGGGCCGACGGCTCCGCGCGCAGCCGCGTGCGCACCGTGGCCGACGGCGACCGCATCGTCGAGCTGGCCCGGATGCTCGCCGGGCTCGACGACACCGACACCGGCCGCGCGCACGCCGAGGAGCTGCTCGGCGCGGCCCGCGCGCACCGCGAGGCCGACCGCGCGCGCCCCGCGAAGAGCAACGGCAGTGCCCGTCGCGGCGCCCGGAAACCGGCGGCTGCGCACTCCGGGTGATCGTCCGGCGTGCCTTCCCGGCATCCGGGTCGCGGGGTGTCACAGTGCGTGCATGAAGCTGTCCGGCCTGTTGCACCGCTCGCGTCCCGAGCTGCCCGGTCTGTCGGGCACCGCGCGCGTCGACCGTCGCACCGAGGCGCTCCTGCGGCGCATCAAGCCCGGGGAGATCGCGGTCCTCGACCAGATCGACCTGGACCGCGCCACGGCCGACGCCCTCGTCTCCGCCCGGGTGGCAGCCGTCGTCAACGCCGCGCCGTCGATCTCCGGCCGCTTCCCCACGCTCGGCCCCGAGGTCCTGCTCGCCGCCGGCATCCCGCTGCTGGACTCCGCGGGTCCCGACGTCCTGGCCGCGGTGCCGGACGGCGCCCGGATCCGGCTGCACGAGGGCGCGGTGCACCTGGGCGAGAAGGAGGTGGCGCGCGGGACCGAGCAGACCGCCGACGCCGTCGCCGACGCGCTGGCCGACGCCAAGTCCGGGCTGTCGCACCAGCTGGAGGCGTTCGCCGCCAACACGATCGAGTTCATGCAGCGGGAGCGGTCGATGCTGCTCTACGGCGTCGGCGTCCCGGACGTGGAGGTCGACCTCGCCGGGCGGCAGGTGCTCGTCGTCGCTGCCGGGTACGACCACGTCGCCGACCTCGCGCGCCTGAAGAACTACATCCGCGAGTACAAGCCGGTGCTCGTCGGCGTCGGCGCCGGGGCGGACGCGCTGCTGGCGGCGGGGCACACCCCGCAGCTCATCGTCGGCGACCCGGGCGAGGTGTCCGCCGAGGCCCTGGGCAGCGGCGCCGACGTCGTCGTGCCGGCCTTCGCCGACGGGCACGCCCCCGGGCTGCACCGCGTGCAGGACCTCGGGGCCGGGGCGGTCACGTTCCCCAGCTCGGCCAACCCCGAGGACCTCGCGCTGCTCGTCGCCGCCCACCACGGCGCGTCCATGATCGTCACCGTCGGGCTGTCGGCCACGATGGCGGAGTTCCTCGACCGCGGGCGCAGCGGCAGCAACGCCTCGACGTTCCTCACCCGCCTGCAGGTCGGGCCCACGCTCGTCGACGGCCGGGTGATCGCGGCGCTGTACCGCAGCCGCATCTCCACCGGCGCGATCCTGCTCATGCTGGCCGCGGCGGTCGTCGCGATCGGGGCGGCGCTGCTGGTCTCCGACGCGGGCGACGCCGTGCTCGACTGGCTGGTGCAGAGCTGGAACGGGCTGCTCGGACTCGTGCGGGGTTGGGTCGCGTGATCTCGCTGCGCTACCACGCCCTCTCGATCGGGGCGGTGTTCCTGGCCCTCGCCGTCGGTGTCGTGCTGGGCGCCAGCGGCGTGTCCGACCGGCTGCTGTCCGCGGTCTCCGCCCAGCGCGACGACCTCGGCGAGCAGGTGCTCGCCCTCACCGGCGAGCGCGACGACCTCGCCGCCACGGTCCGCGCCTCCGACGAGTTCGCCCGCCGGGTCGGCCCGGCCGCCGTGGCGGGCCGGCTCACCGGGCAGTCCGTCGTGCTCGTCACCGCCGGGGCCGACCCGGCCGACCGCGACGCCGTCGCCACCCTCATCGGGCAGGCGGGCGGCACCGTCGCCGGCGAGGTGGCGCTCACCCCGGCCGTGGGCGACCCGGCGCGGGCCGACCAGCTCCGCGAGCTCACCGCCGGGCTGCTGCCCGCCGGCGCCCAGCTCCCCGCGGCCGCCGACACCGGCAGCCTCGTCGGGGGCCTGCTCGGCGGCGCCCTGCTCACCGGGGCCGACCCGGCGGCCGCGGCCGGCGTGCTCACCGGCCTGACGACCGGCGGCTTCGTCGTGCCGGGGGAGGTGCCCGCCCCGGCCGGGCTCGTGCTCGTCCTCACCGGGGGCGCGCTCGAGGGCGTGGACGCCGCCG
>JAPLAT010000020.1 GCA_026393175.1 Pseudonocardiales bacterium | reverse complement strand
GGCAGTTGAGCAGGTGGGAGGCGGGTCAGCGCCGCAGGGCGATGCGCACCCAGGAGGCGGCGAGGACGAGCACGGCCAGGAGGGCGAGGACGAGGCCGAAGCCGGGGCCCGTGCCGCCGTCGAGGACGACGGTCTGGCGGGACCAGATCGCCCACACCCCGTCGACGACGCTGAACCCGCAGCCCACCGCGCACACCCAGGCCAGGGCCCACCAGCGCGTGGCCAGGGCCAGGGCCGAGCCGACGACGCCGAAGCCGAGGGCGGTGAAGGTGAACAGCCGCGGCAGCACGCCCAGGTCGGGGGCGAGGCCGGCGAGGACCTCCCAGCCCGCGACCGGCCCCGTGTAGGGCAGCGCGAGGGAGGCGAGCAGGACGAGGACGGCGACGCTGACGGTCAGGGCCGTGGAGCCCGGGTCCGTGCGCCGCTCGATGCCGCGGGCGATGTCCGCGAGCTCGGGGTCCAGGTCGCGGGCGGCGGCCCGGTCGTGCGCCGACTCGCTCATCGACATCCTCCGGTGGGGGCGGGGGCGGGGGCGCCGAAGGACGGCAGCCCCAGCCCGGTGGTGGGGCGGGCGCCGGTGGCGTGGGCGTCGCCCGCGCGGGTGCGGCGGTGGGTGAGCAGGCCGCCGTCGGCGACGAGGTGGTGCGGGGCGCCGTAGGTCACCGCGGTCTCGACGACGTCGCCGGGCCGCACGTCGGCGGCGCCGCCGCCGGGCAGGACGGGCGCGAAATGCACCAGCCGGCCGTCGCGGGCGCGCCCGGTGAGCCGGCCCATGGCGCCGTCCTTGCGCCCCTCCCCCGTCGCGACGAGGAGCTCGACGACGGAGCCCTCCAGCGCGCGGTTGGCCGCCCAGGAGATCTCCTCCTGCAGGGCGACCAGGCGCATGTACCGCTCCTGGACGACCTCCTTGGGCAGCTGGTCGGGCAGCGTGGCGGCGGGGGTGCCGGGGCGCGGGGAGTACTGGAACGTGAACGCCGAGGCGAACCGGGCCTCCCGCACGACGTCGAGGGTGTCCTGGAAGTCCCGCTCGGTCTCGCCGGGGAACCCGACGATGACGTCGGTGGTGATCGCCGCGTGCGGCAGCGCCGCCCGCACCTCGTCGATGATCGACAGGTAGCGGGCGGACCGGTAGGACCGGCGCATCCGGCGCAGCACGTCGTCGGAGCCGGACTGCAGCGGCATGTGCAGCTGCGGGCAGACGTTCGGGGTCTCGGCCATGGCGGCGATCACGTCGGAGGTGAAGTCGCGCGGGTGCGGGGAGGTGAACCGCACCCGCTCCAGCCCCTCGACGTCGCCGCAGGCGCGCAGCAGCTTCGCGAACGCGCTGCGGTCGCCGAACTCGACGCCGTAGGCGTTGACGTTCTGGCCGAGCAGCGTCACCTCCAGCACGCCGTCGGCGGCCAGGGCCCGCACCTCGGCGAGGACGTCGCCGGGGCGGCGGTCCTTCTCGGTGCCGCGCAGGGAGGGGACGATGCAGAACGTGCAGGTGTTGTTGCAGCCGACGGAGATCGACACCCAGCCGGCGTAGGTGGACTCGCGCCGCGCCGGCAGCGTGGACGGGAACACCTCCAGCGACTCGGCGATCTCCACCTGGGCGGTCCGGTTGTGCCGGGCGCGCTCCAGCAGCACCGGCAGCGCCGCCACGTTGTGGGTGCCGAAGACGACGTCGACCCACGGGGCGCGGCGCACGATCTCGGCGCGGTCCTTCTGCGCGAGGCACCCGCCCACGGCGATCTGCATGCCGGGGTGCGCCTCCTTGACCGGGCGGAGGTGGCCGAGGTTGCCGTAGAGGCGGTTGTCGGCGTTCTCCCGCACGGCGCAGGTGTTGATGACGACGACGTCGGCCTGGTCGGCAGGCTCGGCGCGGACGTACCCGGACGACTCCAGCAGGCCCGCCATCCGCTCGGAGTCGTGCACGTTCATTTGGCACCCGTAGGTGCGCACGCTGTACCGGCGGCGGTCCTGGCTCACGGTGGTCCAGGGTAGGCGCTCGACCGGAGCCCCCGCCCGCGGGCAGGATGCGCGGCATGGACCGGCGGACCCTGCTGCGCGTCGCCGGGCTGACCGTGCTCCTGCAGGCCGCCCCGGCCTGCGCGTCGCCGTTCGCCGGCACGCGGCTCGTCATCGCCGCCGGGCTGCCCGGCGGGGTGTACTCGCGGCTGGGCTCCGCGCTGGCCCGCGCCTGGGACGCGGAGCTGGGCCTGGACACCGCGCCGGAGGTGCTGACGACGGCGGGGTCGGTGGACAACCTGCGGCGGCTCGCCGCCGGGACCGCGGACGTGGGCATCAGCCAGGGCGACGCCGCGGCCGACGCCTTCACGCGCACCGCCCCGGACGACCCGCGGGCGCTGCGCGCGCTCGCCCGCGTCTACGACGACGTCCTGCACGTCGTCGTCCGGGCCGAGTCGCCCGCCACCACGCTGGACGGGCTGCGCGGCGCCCGCGTCGGCCTGGGCGGCGCCGAGTCCGGGGTGATCTTCACCGCGCGCCGGGTCCTGCAGGCCGCCGGGATCTCCCCCGACGACGACGTGCAGCCCTTCCTGCTCGACCTGGGGTCGGCGGCGGACGCGCTGCGCTCCGGCGAGCTGGACGCGTTCTTCTGGTCCGGCGGCCTCCCGACGCAGACCGTCACCGACCTCGCGATCGCCCTGCCGATCCGGTTGCTGGACCTCTCCGACGTGCTCGACCCGGTGCGCACGGCCTTCCCCGTCTACGCCCCCGGCACCGTGCCGGCCGGCGCCTACCCCGGCCTCACCGAGCCGGTGACGACGCTGCTGGTGCGCAACGTCCTGCTGGTCACCGCGGCGATGCCTGCCGAGGTGGCCGCGGCGCTGGTGCGGGCGATGTTCACCGCGCAGGACGACCTCGCCGAGGTCAGCCAGGCGCTGACGATCGACCCGCGCGCCGCGATCGGCACCCAGCCGGTCCCGCTGCACGAGGGCGCGGCGCAGGTCTACCGCGCGGAGTCCACCGGCTGAGCCGCCCTCACGCCGGCGCCAGTTCCACCGGCACCCCGTTGAAGACCGCGGTGCCCGACAGGGCGTCGAGGACGGTGGCGTCGGTGACGGCGTTCGCGTTCTGCCCGGGGTCGTCCAGGGCGACCGCCTGCCTGCCGCCCGCGTGGCCCCATCCGTGCGGGAGGCTCACCACGCCCGGCATGACGGCGTCGGTCACCTCGACGGGCACCACCAGCTCCCCCGCCGCCGACCGCAGCCGGGCCCGCTCGCCCAGGCCGAGCCGGGCGGCGTCGTCGGGGTGGACGTGCAGGGTGCAGCGGTTGCCGCCGCCGCGCAGGCCCGGGGTGTTGTGCAGCCAGCTGTTGTTGGACCGCAGCTGGCGGCGCCCGACGAGCAGCAGCTCCGGCGGCGGGGCGGCGAGCCGGTCGCGCAGCCGGTCCAGGTCGGCGACCAGGGCGTCCGGGGCGAGCTCGACGCGTCCCGACGGCGTGGCGAGGAGCTCCTTGAGCCGGGGTTCGAGCGGCCCGAGGTCCAGGCCGTGCGGGTGCTCGCGCAGCCGGGCCAGCGACAGCCCGTAGGGGCCCAGGCGCAGCAGCGCGTCGAGGAAGCGCTCGGGCCCGTCCTCGCCGTCCAGCTCCGCGGCCAGCCGCTCGACGTCGCGGCCCTCGAACGGCGAGCCCGGGATCGACGCCCCGGCCGCGAGCACGTGCCCGACGATCTGCTCGTCGAGCGCGGCCGGGTCGGCGGCGGCGCCCGCACCGGCGGCGATGAGCGTCAGCCGGGCCAGGATCTCGGCCTCGGACCGCTGGTCGGGACCCAGCGGGACGGCGCGCGGGGAGAAGCGCGTGTAGTTGCGCACCGTCACGATCTGCATGAGGAAGTCGTAGTGCGCGGACTGCACGATCCGGGGCGGCGGCAGGATCACGTGCGCGTGCCGGGTGGTCTCGTTGAGGTAGGGGTCGACGGCGACCATGAAGTCCAGCCCGGCCAGCGCCTCGCCCAGCCGGGGGCCGCCGGGCGCGGAGAGCACCAGGTTGCCGCCGACGCAGACCAGCGCCCGCACCCGGCCCTCCCCCGGCGTCGTCATCTCGTCGGCCAGGGTGGCCACCGGCAGCTCGCCGAGTACCTCCGGCAGGCCGCGCACCCGGCTGCGCCAGCGGCCGGTCGTGAACGGCTCCGGCGAGCGGAAGACCTCCAGCGCCGCGGTGCGGGTGAACATCACCCCGCCCGGGCGGTCCATGTTGCCGGTGACCGTGTTGAGCACGTCGACCAGCCACTGGACCGGGGTGCCGAACTCGGCGGTGGAGGTGCCGATGCGGGTGTAGACCGCGGCGGTGCGGGCCGCGGCGAGGTCGCGGGCCAGCCGCGCCACCACCTCCGCCGCGACGCCGCAGTGCCGCTCCGCGAGCGTGGGCGGGAACGCGGCGACGACCTCGCGCAGCCGGTCCAGCCCGGCCACGGGGAAGCCCAGGGAGTCGGGGTCGACGGTGCGGCCCTCGGCGAACAGCACGTGCAGCATCGCCAGCAGCAGGACGACGTCGGTGCCCGGGCGCACGGCGACGTGCTCGTCGGCGAAGCGGGCGGTGCGGGTGCGGCGGGGGTCGACGACGACGAGCCGCCCGCCGCGCCTGCGCAGCGCGGTGAGCCGGCCGCGGAAGTCGGGGGCGGCGCACAGGGAGCCGTGCGACTCCAGCGGGTTGGCACCGATGACGAGCAGGTGGTCGGTGCGGTCGAGGTCGGGCACGGCGAACGCGAACGGGTCGCCGAACAGGTGCCCCGTGGCGACGTGCTTGGGCATCTGGTCGATCGTCGACGCGGAGTAGGTGTTGCGGCTGCCCAGCGCCTGGGTGAGCGGCTGCCGGTAGACGAAGCCCGCCATCGTGTGGAACGTCGGGTTGCCGAAGTAGACGGCGGCGGCGTCGCGGCCGTGTTCGGCGAGCACCGGCGCGAGGCCCTCCTCGACCCGCCGGAACGCCTCCTCCCAGCTCGCCTCGCGGAACCCGTCGCCCTCGCGCACGAGCGGGCGGGTGAGCCGGTCCGGGTCGCCGTCGAGGGCGCCCAGGCTCGCGCCCTTGGGGCAGAGGTGGCCGCGGGAGAACGGGTCCTCGGTGTCCCCGCGGACGTCGACGACGCGGTCGGCGTCGTCCAGGGTCAGGCGCAGCCCGCAGACGGCGTCGCAGATCGGGCAGGTCCGGAGGGCGGTGCGCATCGGGGCTCCTTCGGGGCCGGGACGGCGGCGGTCAGGCCGCCGCGGCCGGCCGGACGGGCGGGCGGCGGTCCATGTAGCGGCCGAGCTCGGCCATCGCGTCGGAGAGGCGGTGCAGGTCGTCGCCGACGAGGGCCTGCGGGCCGTCGCACAGCGCGCTCGCCGGGTCCGGGTGGACGTCGACCAGCACGCCGTCGGCGCCGGCCACGACGGCCGCACGGCTCAGCGGCAGCACCAGGTCGCGGCGGCCGCCGGAGTGCGAGGGGTCCACGATCACGGGCAGGTGCGAGAGCCGCTGCACGACCGGGACGGCGGCGATGTCGAGGGTGTTGCGGGTGGCGGTCTCGTAGGTGCGGATGCCGCGCTCGCACAGCACGATCGCGAGGTTGCCGCGCTGCGCCACGTACTCGGCGGCGAGCAACCACTCCTCGATCGTCGCGGTCATCCCGCGCTTGAGCAGCACCGGAAGGCCCCGGTCGCCGACGGCCTCCAGCAGCGCGAAGTTCTGCATGTTCCGCGCGCCGACCTGCAGCATGTCGGCGTGCTCGGCGATTACGTCGACGTCGGCGGCGGACACGACCTCGGTGACGACGGGCAGCCCGACCTCGGCGCGGACGTCGGCGAGGATCTCCAGGCCGCGCCTGCCCAGGCCCTGGAACGCGTACGGCGAGGTGCGCGGCTTGTAGGCCCCGCCGCGCAGCAGCGTGGCGCCGGCCCGGCGGGCCATGCGCGCCGCGGCGAGGGTCTGCTCGGGGGTCTCGACGGCGCACGGGCCGGCGACGACGGTGAGCGTGCCCGGCCCGATCGGGACCCCGCCGACCTCCACGACGGACCGCTCGGGGCTGTGCTCGCGGCTGACCAGCCGGTACCCGGCGTCGACGGCGGCGACGTGCAGCACGCCGCGCATCCGGCGCAGCGCGTCCCGGTCGGGGGCGCCGCCGTCCACGCCCACGAGCGTGCGGGGGCCGTTGCGGCTGACGACGGCCCGGCCGCCGGTGAGCCGGACCGCCCGCACCACGGCGTCCACCTGGCGGGGGCGGGCCCAAGGGGCCATCACGACGACCATCGTCAGCTCGCTCTCCGCGCCGGGCGCCGGTCGTCGTCCAGCGGGCCGCCGGGCAGCGTGTCGGCGTGCAGGGCGTCGTAGGGGTCGGCCATCTCCAGCCAGCCCAGACCGGGCGGGCAGCGGTCGTAGCCGAGCAGCCGCCGCACCTCCTCGGGATGGTCGAGCACGGCCTCGCGGGGCACCGCGAGGTACTGGTTCTCCTCCTGGCGCAGGTTGCCCAGGTCCAGCGCGATCGTCAGCCCGGTCCGCGGCGCGGCGGAGTCGTTGCGGCCGCCGCCGTGGTACACCCCGCCCAGCCACACCAGCGCCGACCCGGCCGCCATCTCGGTGGGGACCGCCTCGGACGGGAGCGGGGCGCGCTCGTCGTCCCAGTGGTGGCTGCCGGTGATGACCTGGGTGCCGCCGTTCTCCGCGGTGAACTCGCTCATCGCCAGCATCAGCTGCACCCGGCTGGTCGGGCCCGGGTGGCGGCGCAGGTGCAGGGCGTCGTCGCGGTGCAGCGGCTGGCGGCCCTGGCCGGGGTGGATCTGGATGACCTGCGTGCCGCTGATCTGGATCGACGGGGTCAGCTCGACGCGGGAGCGGCCGACCCAGACCGGCACCGGGCGCTGCATCACGGCCCGGGCCGCGCCCAGGTAGAGCGGCTGCAGCACCACCGGCGTGAGCCGCCGGGTGCGCGCGAACAGCGAGGACAGCCGCCGCGTGCGGGTGCCGTTGTACCAGTCGTCGCCGTAGGCGGTGGCCTCCAGGCCGGGCCCGAGGTCGGCCCACAGCCCGGCGAGGACGTCCGGGGTGACGAAGTCCTCGACCACCGCCGCGCCGTCGCGTTCGAGGACCTCGACGAAGCCGTCGAGGTCGGCGTCGGGGCGGAACCGGATCACGACGTCCTCGCCGCGACGTCCCGCACCAGCCCGGCCAGGTCGGGGTCCTCCTCGAAGATGTCGGCCACGTCCAGGACGACGCCCAGCTCGTCCTCCAGCCGGGCGACCAGCCGGATGGCGCTGATCGAGTCGCCGCGCAGGTCGAAGAACGTGCCCGCGTCGTCGGCGCCGGACAGGCCGAGCACGTCGGTCCAGATGCGGGTGACGGCGGCGGTCAGGTCGGGGGTGCTCATGCGGTCGTCTCCTGGTCGTCCGGGGGGTCAGATCTGGTCGAGCCGGGTGTCGGGGGCGCCGACCGTGCTCTTGAGCGCCTGCTGGAACTCGGCCGTCAGCAGCGTCATGGCGCCCGCGTCGAACAGGTTGGTGTTGAAGCCGAGGCAGCCGGTCATCGCGCCGGAGTACTCGACGTCGAGGTGCCACATGGCGCCGTCGGGGATGTCCCCGCCGGAGGACTGGGGCAGCAGCCGGCGCCGGATCTCCCGGTGCACCAGCGGCCCGGCGGTCCCGTCGGCGGGCAGCGGCGAGCGGTAGACCTGGAAGGCGCACAGGGCGTGGCCGTCGTCGTTGCCGTTCATCAGCGTCGGCGCGGCCGCGAAGATCTCCACGAACGGGACGTCGTGGCGGTAGGCGTCCAGGCAGGTGCGCCGGACCCGGCCGACGGCCTCGCGGAACGTGCCGCAGCCGGCCAGGTCGATCCGCAGGGGCACGAAGTTGAAGAACGAGCCGACGGTCTCGTGGAAGGCGGCCTGCGCCCGGCCGGAGGTGAACGTGTTGACGACCACGTCGTCGGCCCCGGTGCGCCGGTGCAGGAACGCCGCCCAGCCCGCGAGCAGGACCATGAACGGCGAGCTGCGGGTCTCGGCCGCCGTGGCGTGCACCGCGGCGGTGAGGTCCTCCGACAGCGCGAAGCGCTGCCAGGCCGTGGTCTTGGGCAGCCCCGCCGAGCGCGGGTGGTCGGTCGGCAGCGTCGTGATGACGGCGTCGCGCAGGGTCTCCGCCCAGTACTCGCGGGAGCGCGCCGCGGCCGGGGTCGCCGCCCGCTCCTGCTCCCAGAGCGCGTAGTCGGTGTACTGGGCGACCGACTCGGCGGGCGCGGCGGCACCCTCGGCGACCCGCGCCGCGTGCCCGGCGAGGACGTCGCGCAGCACGAGCTGCATCGACCACTCGTCGGCCGCGGCGTGGTGCGCGACGAGCACCAGCACGGCGTCCGCGTCGTCGAAGCGGCCCAGCACGGCGTGCAGCAGCGGCACCTCGTCGGAGCGGTAGTCACCGGTCTCGACCTCGAGGACCAGCTCCTCGGCGCGCCGGTCGCGGCCCTCCACGGGCACCGCGGTCAGGTCGTGCACCCGCAGCCGCACGGGCGCGGGCGGCAGCACGAGCTGGTGCGGGTCCTCGCCGCGGACGACCAGGGTGCGCAGCGCGGAGTGCCGCACGACGACGTCGTCGAGCGCCGCCCGCAGCGCCGCGACGTCCAGCGGGCCGGCCAGGCGGCACGCGTGGACGATGGCGTACCGCGGGCCGAAGGGGCCCTGCTCGTCGCCCTGGTCGAAGCCGCAGAGGAACAGCTGGTTCGGGGTGAGCGGGAAGCGGGTGCCCGGCACCGCCGTCCGTGCCTCGGATGTCATGACGGCGACGGTAGGGAGCCGCTCCCGGGGCGCGCTTCTCCCGCCTTGCGTGCCGGGCCCCGACGGCGACGCCGCAGGTCGGAGCGGCAATCGAGGAGACCCCGGCGCCCGGGGCGGGTGTCACGATCGATCGGCGCGCCACCGTCCGCGACCCGCGCGCACCGTCCCCTGGAGGAGTCCCATGTCCCGTGAACGACCGACGGCCGAGCACCTCGTCCGGCGGGTCACCGACGTGCTGCCGGTGCTGCGCAGGCACGCCGACTGGGCCGACGAGCACCGCCGCCTGCACGACGAGACCGTGGAGGCCCTCGCCGACGCCGGGGTCTTCCGGCTGCGCACGCCCGAGCGCTTCGGCGGCCACGCGGCGCCGACCCGCACCCTGGTCGACGTCGCGGCCGAGATCGCCCGCGCCGACGGCGCCGCGGCCTGGACCGCCTCGGTGTACTGGATCCCGACCTGGATGGCGGGCCAGTTCCCCGACGCCGTCCAGGACGAGGTCTTCGCGACCCCCGACGTGCGGATCTGCGGCACCCTGTCCCCCGGCGGCATGGCCGCCCCGGTCGAGGGCGGCATCGTCGTCAACGGCAAGTGGGGCTTCATCTCCGGCGCGCACCACGCGCACTGGCAGGAGATCATCGCGATCCTGGTCGGCCCGGACAGCGAGCCCTACCCGGTGGCCGCGCTGGTGCCGATGAGCGAGCTGCGGATCGTCGACGACTGGCACACCTCGGGCCTGCGCGGCTCGGGCAGCGTGTCCACGGTCGCGCAGGACGTCTTCGTGCCGGCCGAGCGGGTGCTGCCGCTGGGCGCGCTGCTGGAGGGCCCGCGGCCCACCCGGGCCAACTCCGGCCCCGGGATCTGGGCGCCGCCGCTGCTGCCGGTCGCGTCGGCCTCCTCGGTCGGCACGACGCTGGGCCTGGCCCGCGCCGCGCTCGACACCTTCCTCGACCGGCTGCCCGGCCGGAAGATCACCTACACCGGCTACGAGGCCCAGGCCGACGCCCCGCGCACCCACCTGCAGGTCGCCCACGCCGCCGAGCGGATCGACCAGGCCGGCTTCCACGCCGCGCGGCTGGCCGACCTCGTCGACCGCAAGGCCGCCGAGGCCGAGCCGTGGAAGCTCGACGAGCGGGTCCGGGCCCGGGCCGACATGGGCGCGGTCGTGCGGGCCGCGAAGGACGTCGCCGACACCCTCGGCGGCGCGTCCGGCGGCTCGTCGATCTACACCCACGTGCCGATCGGCCGGATCCTGCGCGACGTCACCGCGGTGACCCTGCACGCGCTGATGAACCCGGACACCAACGCCGAGCTGTACGGCCGCGTGCTGTGCGGCCTCGAGCCCGACACCCCCTACGTCTGACCGGAGGACACCATGACCACCACAGCAGAGAAGACCGGCGCAGAGGAGGGCGTCACCGACGCCCGCACCATCGCGGTGTCGGCGCTGCCCGCCCGCATCATCGCCGCGTGGACCGCGCACGACGCCGACGCGTTCGCCGCGGTGTTCCACGCGGACGCCACGATGATCCTGCCCGGCGCCTACGCCAAGGGCCGCGAGGCGATCCGCGAGTACATGGCCGGCGCGTTCGCCGGGCAGTACCGCGGCAGCCAGGTGACCGGCCAGCCGATCAGCCTGGAGTTCTTCGGCGAGGACACCGCGGTGCTCGTGTCGCAGGGCGGGGTGATGGCCGCGGGGCAGAACAAGGTGTCCCCGGCCGGCGCCGTCCGCGCCACCTGGGTGGCCACCCGCGACGCCGACGGCACGTGGCGGCTCGCGGCCTACCAGAACAGCCCGCTGCACGGCTGACCCGCCGCGACGACGAGGGGCCGCCCCCGGCCGGGGGCGGCCCCTCGTCGTCCGTCGGCACCCCCGTCGGCGGCCCCGGAACGCCGCACGGCCCCTCCCGGGGGGAGGGGCCGTGGGTGGGGAACGGGCGGTCAGGGGGCGAGGCGCACCGGCAGCGCGCGCGGGCCGTTCATGATGAAGGTCGGCAGCGGCACCAGCTCCTCGGGCGCCACGGCCAGCTCCAGGTGCGGGAAGTGCTCGAACAGCGCGGCCAGCCCGATCTCGGCGACCCGCCGGGCGATGCCGGTGCCCAGGCAGTAGTGCGGGCCGTGGCCGAAGGACAGGTGGCGCTTGTCCTCGCGGGTGACGTCGAAGGCGTCGGCGCTGTCGCCGTGCACGGCCGGGTCGCGGCCGGGGGCGCAGTAGTTGACCAGGATCGGGTCGCCCTGCGGGATCGTGACTCCGTCGACCTCGACGTCCGCGGCGGCGTAGCGCAGCGGCAGGTGGGCCAGCGGGGACTGCACCCGCAGCACCTCGTCGATGACGGCGTCCCAGCCGACCTCCCCGGCCAGCACGGCCCGCAGCTGCTCGGGGTGGGTCAGCAGCGCCACGACGGCGTTGCCGAAGAAGTTGATCGTGGTCTCCGAGCCGGCGCCGAGGATGGCGAAGATGGTGTCGGTGAGCTCGTCCTCCGAGAGCCGCGAGCCGTCCTCGTCGCGGGCGGCGATGAGGTCGCTGGTGATGTCCTCGCCCGGGGTCGCCCGCTTCTCGGCGATGAGCTCGGCCATCGCGCCGCGCCACCCGGCGAGCACGGCCTGGGCCTGCTCGGGGGTGACGGTCGTGTCCACCATCGCGTCGATCACCTTCGCCGTGGCGACGCGCGCGGGCTCGGACATGCCGATCAGCTCGGCGACGAGCATCCCCGGCAGCGGGTAGCAGAACCGCTCGCGCAGGTCGACGACCTCGCCTGCCGGGACGGCCCGCAGGCCGGCGACGAGCATGCCGGTGAGCTCGCGGATCCGGGGGGTGATCGCCTCGGTCCGCCGCCGGGTGAACGCGCTGCCGATCAGCCGGCGCAGCCGGAGGTGGTCGGCGCCGAAGGAGGTGGAGACGTTGTCCATCGCCACCCAGCTGATCATCTCCCAGTCCGGCCGGATCCGGCCCTCGCGGAAGGCCGGCCAGTGGTGGCGCGCGCTCTTGGTGACGTTCGGGTCGAGCAGCACCTGCTTGATGGCGTCGTGGGAGTTCAGCGACCAGGCGAGGACCCCGCCGGGCAGCTGCACCTGCGTGGCCGCACCCTGCTTGCGCAGGTCGGCGGCCTCGCCGTGGATGTCCCGACCGGTGACGTCGAGCGCGACGGGGCAGCGTGACATGTCCGTTCTCCAGGATCTCGGTGGTGGGGTGTCGGTGGCGGGTGACGGGGTGGGTCAGCGGTCGAGCAGCCCGTGGCGGGCGGCCCGGAGGTCGGCGTGGTCGAGCAGGTCCCCCGTGGTCCAGCCCTCGAGGTCGTACTCGTCGAGGCACTGCTGGGCGAAGTCCTTGTAGTCGTCGACCTGGCCGCTGGCGATCTGCGAGCCGAGCAGCTCGACGCGGGTGCCCTCGTGGTTGCCGGCGTAGTTGCGCTCGTAGAGCTCGTGGCGGCCGCCGAACTCGGTGCCGACGGCGTCCCACAGGAGCTTGAGGACCTTGACCCGGTCCACCGCCTCGGCGCCGCCCGAGCCGCGGAGGTAGCGGTCGAGGTAGGGGCGGATCTCGGGGTTCGCGAAGTCCTCGGCCGAGGAGTTGAGGTAGATCAGGCCGCTGGCCACGTCCTGCTGGACGATCTCCCGCACGCGCGGGTACCCGACCTGGACGAACCAGCGGAACGCCATGCCGCAGTCCGGGTCCGGCAGCACGGCGCCCCCGGTCCAGGCCTTCGGCTTGCGCGCGGCCGCGTCCGAGAGCGCCCAGAACAGGTTGCGCCAGGCCAGCACCTCGCCCAGGCGGCTCTGCACGCCGCGGAAGTCCGACGTGCCGGTCAGCTCCAGGGCGCGGGCCAGCAGGCCGGCGATGAACTCCAGCTTGACGGCGAGCCGGATGCAGCCGTGGAAGGTGAACCGCTCGGTGAAGCCCGAGCGGGCCCCGAACATCGCCACCTTGCCCAGGTGGCCGTGGACGAAGACGTTCTCCCAGGGGATGAGCACCTTGTCCAGGACCAGGATCGCGTCGTTCTCGTCGAGCCGCGACGACAGCGGGTAGTCGAAGGGGCTGCCGGTCAGCGCGGCCGCGGCCGAGTAGGACTGGCGGCAGATCAGCTTGAGCCCCGGGGCGTCCATCGGCACGGCGGCGACGACCGCGAACCGCCGGTCCTTGATCGGCAGGCCGTGGTGGGCGATGAAGTTGTGGTGGGTCAGGGCGGAGCCGGTGGCCACCACCTTCGCCCCGCTGACGACCAGTCCGGCGTCGGTCTCCCGCTCGACGTGGATGAACACGTCGCCGACCTCGTCCGGCGGGCGGTGGCGGTCCACCGGCGGGTGCACGATGGCGTGGTTCCAGAACAGCACCTTCTCCTGCGCCTCCCGGTACCAGCGGCGGGCGTTGTCGGCGAAGGGGTCGTAGAACTCGGCATTGGCGCCGAGCGTGCCCAGGAACGCGGCCTTGTAGTCGGGGCTGCGCCCCATCCAGCCGTAGGACATGCGGGACCAGGCCGCGATCGCCTGCTGGTCGGCGACCAGGTCCTCGGCGCTGCGGGGGGTGGTGAAGAACCGGTGCGTCCAGCCCTCCGAGCCGGTGTCGGTCGCGGTGGTGAGCACCCCGCGCCGGGCCGGGTCGTGCAGCGCGTCGTAGAGCCGCGCCGTCATCCGGGCGGGGTTGGCGAAGGCCGGGTGCGAGGTCACGTCCTTGACCCGCTCGCCGTAGAGGTAGACCTCCCGGTCGTCGCGCAGCGTCTCCAGGTACTCCGCCCCGGTCAGCGGGCGGGTGCGGCGCGGAGCCGCGGGCCCGCCCGCCGTCTGGTCGTCCATGTCGTCTCCTGGGTCGTCGTCGGGCCGGCGCGGGTCGGTCCCGGCCCGGGTCGGGTCAGCGCAGGCGCAGACCGAGGCCCGCGACCGGGGCGAGCAGGTCGCCCCGGGCCAGCGCGGCGGCCACGGTCTCGATGTCGTCGCTCATGTAGCGGTCCTCGGCCAGCGTGGGCACCAGCGCGCGCAGGGCGTCGTAGGTGGCCCGCCCGGCCGGGCCCAGCCCGGACCGCCGCCCGGACACGTCGACCGCCTGCGCGGCCGCCAGCGCCTCGACGGCGAGGATGCGGGTGTTGTTCTCCAGGACGCGCCGGGCGTTGCGGGTGGAGATCAGGCCCATGCTCACGACGTCCTGGTTGTCGCCGTTGGACGGCACGCTCTGCGTGCTGGCCGGCCCGATCGTGCGGTTCTCCGCCACCAGCGCCGTCGCCGGGTACTGGGCCCCGGCGAAGCCGCTGGACAGCCCCGGGTCCCCGGCCACGAGGAACTCCGGGAGGCCGTCGGAGAGGTGGCGGTTGAGCAGCCGGTTGGTGCGCCGCTCGGAGAACACCGAGAGCTGGGTGAGCGCGATCGTCAGGAAGTCCATGGCGAACGCGACCGGCTGGCCGTGGAAGTTCGCCCCGTGGAAGATCTCCTGGCCCTCGAAGAACAGCGGGTTGTCGTTGGCGGAGTTCAGCTCCGTCGAGAGCACCCGGTCGGCGTGGTAGACGGTGTCGCGCACCGCGCCGACGACCTGCGGGACGGCCCGCAGCGTGTACGCCTTCTGCAGGTAGACCTCGGTGCGCGAGACGTCGCCGTCGGCGCTGCGCTGCGCGCGGGCCTGCCGGGCGAGGTCGGCGTGCTCCACCGCGAGGCGGGTGCCCTCCAGCAGCGTCCGCATGTTCGCCGCGGAGTCGATCTGGCCGGGGTGCGGGCGGGCGACGTCGTGGCCCTCGGCGAGGAACGGGCTGGTCGAGGCCTGCAGCACCTCCAGCACCAGCGCGGTGACGATCTCGGCCTGGCGGACCTGCTCCAGGGCGCGGGTGACGAGCAGCGATCCCAGGCCGGTCATCGCCGACGTGCCGTTGATGAGGGCGAGGCCCTCCTTGAACCGCAGCTCCAGCGGCGCGATGCCGTGCTCGGCCAGCACGCCCGCGGTGGGGACGCGGGCGCCCCCGCGCAGGACGTAGCCCTCCCCGATGAGGGTGCCGGCGATGTGCGCCAGCGGGCCGAGGTCCCCGCTCGCGCCCAGCGAGCCGATCTCCGGCACGGCCGGGACGATGCCCAGGTTGAGGTAGTCGGCGAGCCGCTCGAGCAGCAGCGGCCGCACCGCGGAGTGGCCCTTGGACAGCGCGTTGAGCCGGGCCAGCAGCATCGCCCTGACCTCGTGCTCGGCGAACAGCGGGCCGACGCCGGCCTGGTGGCTGCGCACGAGGTTGGTCTGCAGCTCCACCTCCTTGGCGGTGTCCACCTGCATGTAGATCATCTCGCCGTAGCCGGTGGTGACGCCGTAGACGGGGGTGCCGGAGCGCACGGTCTCCTCGAAGACCTTGCGGCTGGCGGCCGCCCGGGCCAGTGCCTCGGTCGTGACGGCGACGCCTGCGCCCTGCTCGGCGACGCGGCGCACCGCGGCGAGGTCGAGGGTCTCGCCGTCGACGGCGACCGTGGGGCGTGGTGCGGCCATCAGGGGTGTCCTTCCTGCGAGGGTCCGGCGGCGGGTGCCGCCGGTGGGGAGGCGAGCACGGCGCGGGCCAGCAGGCGGCGCCGGTCGACCTTGCCGCCCGCGCCGCGCGGCAGGTCCTCGACCGGCCGGCAGGTCAGCGGGAGGAGGGTGGAGCCGAAGTGGCGGCCCACGTGGCGCCGCCAGTGCGCCGGCGCCGCGTCCGCGGCCCCGGGGACCGGCACCACGAACGCGGCGAGCCGCGCGGTCAGCCCGTCGGGGCCGGGCACCGGCACGACGGCGCAGGCCGCGACGGACGGGTGGGTGCCCAGCACGGCCTCGACCTCGGCCGGCTCGACCCGCATCCCGTTGACCTTCACCTGGTGGTCGCGCCGCCCCCGGAACTCCAGGGTCCCGTCCGGGCGGGACCGTCCCAGGTCGCCGGTGCGGTAGCAGCGCCCGGCGGCCGGGCCGGCGCCCGACCCGGCGCGCAGCGGCCGGAACGCCGCCGCCGCGGCGGCGGGCGCGCCGACGTAGCCGACCGTCACGTGCGGGCCGCGGACGACGATCTCGCCCGTGACGCCCGGCGGGCAGGGCCGGTCGTCGGCGTCGAGCACGAGGACCTGCCGCCCCGGGATGGGCCTGCCGATAGCCACGGCGCCCGGCCCGGTCGCGCCGTCGGCGTCGGGGCCGACGTCGTGGGCGGTGGCGAGGATGGACTCGGTGGGGCCGTAGAGGTTGGTCAGCCGCACCCCCGGCCACGCCGCGTGCACGGCCCTGGCCAGGTCGGCCGAGAGCGCCTCGCCGGCCAGCAGCACGCGCCGCAGCGCGAGCGGCGCCGCGCCCGCGGGGCGCCGGGCCACGGCCGCCAACAGCGGGCGCGCGAAGCTCGGGACGGTCTGCAGGTGGGTGATCCGCCGCGCGGCCAGCCACTCCGCGAGCTCCTCGGGGTGGGCGCGCATGCGGTCCGGGACGGGGCAGAGCACGGCCCCGGCGGCGAGCGCGGCGAACGCCTCGACGAGGGCGGCGTCGTAGCCGGGCGCGGCCCACTGGGCGACGCGGCTGCCCGGCCCGATGCCGAACCGGTCGGCGAACCAGCGGGCCATCTGCCCCAGCGCGCCGTGGGTCTGCGGGACGGCCTTGGGCCGCCCGGTCGTCCCGGAGGTGCAGGCGAGGTAGGCCAGGTCGGCGGGCCCGCCCGCGGGGGCCGGCGGCACGGCGCCGGGGCCGTCCGCGTCCGCGAGGCCCGCCAGGTCGAGCACGGCGCCCTCGCCGACCAGCGCGGCGACCGGGTCGCCGGGATCGGCCCCGGCCACGACGAGCGCG
>JAPLAT010000518.1 GCA_026393175.1 Pseudonocardiales bacterium | reverse complement strand
CGCTCCCGGCGCGCCGGGACGCGCCGCTCCCCGCGGGGGCGGCCTGGCGGGCATCGTCGGCTCGCTGCTGGGCGGCCGTCGCCGCCGCCCGCACATCTGATCGACCACCATCCGGCCGGAGGGCGTCCGCTCGAGCGGGCGCCCTTCGGCGTCTCCGGCTCGCGACGTCGCAGACCCCGTGGCCACCGCGCAGACCGCCGGCGGCCTGCGCGGTGCTCCCAGGTCTGCGCGGTGCCGCCAGGTCTGCGCGGCGCCGGCGGCCGGGGCGCTCAGCTCGTCAGCGTGGCGGCGTGGTCGGGCACGGAGCGGGCGACCTCGCGCGGCGGGCGGCGGTAGCCCTTCGCCCTGGGCCGGGCCGGCAGCACGAGGTCGCGCGCGGGCGAGGGCGTCCACGGCACGCTCGACAGCAGGTGGTGGATCATGTTGAGCCGGGCCCGCCGCTTCTCCTCGGCCTCCACGACGAACCACGGCGAGGTGTCGGTGTCGGTGTGCACGAGCATCGCGTCCTTGGCCCGGGAGTAGTCGTCCCAGCGCGTGATCGACTCCAGGTCCATCGGCGAGAGCTTCCACTGCTTGAGCGGGTTGCCCATCCGTTCCCGGAACCGCCGCTCCTGCTCCACGTCGCTCACCGAGAACCAGTACTTGCGCAGCAGGATCCCGTCCTCCACCAGCAGGTTCTCGAAGATCGGGCACTGGCGCATGAAACGGCTGTACTCCGCGGGCGTGCAGAAGCCCATGACGTTCTCGACGCCGGCGCGGTTGTACCAGCTCCGGTCGAACAGCACGATCTGCCCGGCCGAGGGCAGGTGCTCGACGTAGCGCTGGAAGTACCACTGCGTGCGCTCGCGCTCGGTGGGGGCCGGCAGCGCGACGATGCGGCACACCCGCGGGTTGAGGTACTGCGCCACCCGCTGGATCGCGCCGCCCTTCCCGGCGGCGTCGCGCCCCTCGAAGATCACCGCCAGCCGCGCGCCGGTGGTGCGGACCCACTCCTGCATCTGGACGAGCTCGCCCTGCATCCGCAGGAGCTCCTGCTCGTACAGGGCCTTGGGGACCCGCGGGAGCCCACTCCGGTCCTTCTTCCGATCGGTGCTGCGCGAGGGCGACATCGGACCATCGTGGCAACCCCCGGGCCCGCCCGCCAGCACCGCGCGGACCGACTCACCCGCCCACGACGGCCCGGACGTCGGCCTCGACGAGCGGGGCCAGCGAGGCGACGTAGGACGCGCTGAGGTGGTTGTCGTCGAGGTAGACCAGCACGTTGCCGACGACCGCCGGGCAGAACTCCGCCGTGCACACCAGGTCCGCGAGGTCGAGGAAGGCCACGTTGCCCGGCAGGTCGTCGTACGCGGTCCAGGGCGGGGCGGCCGGGTAGAGCGCCTCGCGCGGCGCGCCGCAGCCCGCCGGGTCCCCGCCGGCGACGCAGTCGGGCATCCCGACGTCGAAACGCGGGTTGTCGCGCACGGCGAGGACCGGGACGCCGAGCTCGTCGAGCCGCCGCCACTGCTCGACGAACCCGGGCGGTGTCCGCTCGGTCGGGCCGACGCGGACGTCGCGGCTGCCCAGGGTGACGACGGCGGACGCGCCGAGCGCGGCGATCTCGGCGACGGCGGCGTCGTTCCAGGCCACGCAGTCGAGATCACCCGGGTCGACCTCGGAGGCGGTGGAGAAGGGGCACGCCCCGCGCAGGATGTGCACGAGCTGCCAGCCCTCGCGGGCGGCGAGCGGCTCCAGCGCCGGGATCAGCTGCTGGACGTGCGAGTCGCCCACGAGCACGACCGTGCGCCGCGGATAACCCTCGACCGGCTGCGCGCACACGTCGGACGGGAAGGCCGCCATCGGCGTGCAGTCCCAGCCGACCGCGGCCCAGTCGTCGTAGACCGCGACCGGTGGTGGCAGCAGCGGCGCCGGGTCCACCGGCCCGTCCCGCAGCGCGAGGGCGCCGGGGTGCTGCGCGTCGCCCACCCGGGCGGTCACGACCGACCGGGAGGCCGCCTCCGCCTGCCACGCGACGGCGAGCAGCAGGACCGCGGCCGTGCAGGCCGCGCCCAGCCGGAAGCCGGCGCGCACCCCGAGCCCGCGGGCGATCAGGGGCCGCTCGACGCCGTGGTGGGTCGCGGCGGCCAGGGCGAGCGACAGCGCGATGATCCCCGCCCCGCCGAGCGGGCCGACCTGCTCGCGCTCCCGGGCCACCAGGTAGAGCACCAACACCGGCCAGTGCCACAGGTAGAGGGTGAACGACAGGTCACCGAGGTACTGCACCGGGCGGGCCGCCAGCCACCGGTCGGCGCCGCGCGGGTCGGCGGCGCTGCCCGCGGCGAGCACCAGCGCGGCGCACAGCGTCGGCCACAGCGCCGCCACCCCGGGGAACACGGCGCCGACGTCGAACACGATCCCGCAGACGAGCAGGCCGAGGACGCCGGCCCAGCCCGCGAGGAGCCGGGCCCGGCCGCGGAGCGCGATCGCGTCGATCGTCAGCGCGAGCAGCCCGCCGAGCGCGAACTCCCACACCCGCGTCAGCGAGTGGAAGTAGGCGAACGGCTGGTCCTGCGCCGTGAGCAGCGCCGACAGGCCCAGGGACAGGACGAACACCGCCGCGAGCGCGGTCACCAGCCGGGAGCGGACCGTGGCGGCCGGGCCGCCCGCCACCACGGCCGCGACCAGCAGCGGCCAGATCAGGAAGAACTGCCCCTGGATGGACAGCGACCAGAACTGCTGGACGACGCTGGCCACGTTGTTCTGCGCCGCGTAGTCCACGGAGTCGGCGGTGAGCTGCCAGTTCTCCAGGAACAGGGCGGCGGCGCCGACCTCCCGCACCGTCTGCACCCACCGGCCCTCGGGCAGCAGCAGCGCCGCCGCCACGACGGTGCCGGCCAGCACGACCGCGACGGCCGGGACGAGCCGGACGACCGTCCGGCTCCAGCGACGCGCCAGGTCCAGCCCCACGCCGCGCTCCGCGGCGCGCGCGAGCTGGCCGGTGAGCAGGAAGCCGGAGAGGACGAAGAAGACGTCGACGCCGCCGGAGACCCTGTTGAACCAGACGTGGTAGACGACGACCAGCGCCACCGCGACGGCCCGCAGGCCCTGCAGCTCCGGCCGGAACGCCGTCGTCGCGGCGGTGGGGGCCGGCGTCGCGGTGTCGCGCGGAGCGGGTGGACCCACCACCGCTCTCCCCCCGTCGCCGTCCTCCGCCAGTGCGTGTCGCGCGTGACGGTAGGTCAGCGCCGGCCCGGTCCGGTCACCCGCCCCGGCGCCGCGGCTACCCTGCCCGGGTGGAGGAACCGCGCCCCGACAGCGCACGACGGGCGCTGCGCGCCTCCGACCACGACCGGCAGGCGGTGCTGCGGCGCCTGCAGCGGGCCGCCGCCGAGGGCCGCCTGACCCTCGACGAGGTGGACGAGCGCACCGCGGCGGCGCTGCGCGCCCGGACCCTCGGCGAGCTCGCGGACCTCACCGGGGACCTGCCGCCCGACCTGTGGTGACGGGGTCGCTCCATGCGACCGTCCCGTCGGCGGGCGCCGTCCCGATGGCGGGCGGGGCGGCAGGCTCCTCGTCGTCGGTCGCGGGTCCCCCGTCACCGGGCGCCGGGCTCCCGGCCGCCGCGTCCTCGGTCCTTGCGGGCGAGGCCCCGGCGCCGTCGAAGAAGCGCAGCATCTCGATCGGGAACGGCATGACGAGCGTGCTGTTCTTGTCCGAGGCGACGTCGGCCACGGTCTGCAGCAGGCGCAGTTGGAGGGCCCCGGGGGTCTCGCCCATCGCCCGCGCGGCGTCGGACAGCCGCGTCGACGCCTGGTACTCGCCCTCCGCGGTGATCACGCGGGCACGCCGGTCGCGCTCGGCCTCGGCCTGGCGCGACATCGACCGGCGCATCCCCTCGGGCAGCGCGATGTCCTTGATCTCGACGCGGTCGACGCTCACGCCCCAGTCCTCCGTGGGCGTGTCGATGACGGCGCGGAGCTCGGCGTTGACCTGCTCGCGGTCGGACAGCATGGTGTCGAGGTCGGCGCGCCCGATGACCGAGCGCAGCGAGGTCTGCGCCACCTGCGACACCGCGCCCAGGTAGTTCTCCACGTTGACGACGGCCTTGGCCGGGTCGGTGACCCGGAAGTAGACGACGGCGTCCACCGACAGCGTGACGTTGTCCCGGGTGATCGCGCCCTGGGCGGGCACGTCCATCACCACGGTCTGCACCGGGATCCGCGTCATCCGGTCGACGAACGGGATGATCAGCCGCAGGCCCGGTTCCCGGACGGTCGGGAGGAGCCGCCCGAACCGCAGGACGACACCGCGCTGGTACTGCTGCACGAGCTTCACCCCCGCGCCGACGGTGGCGAGGAGCAGCACGGCGACGAGCGCCACCGCGATGAGGAGTACGGACACGTCAGTACCTCCGACGGTTCGGGGGGGGATCGCGGGCATGCGGCCGCGACGGTCGGGAGCGGGCAGGTCAGTCGCCGGACGGCGGGCGGGCGCACCAGACGAGCCAGGGGCCGACCAGCCCGACCGTGAGCAGCGGCAGCACCGGCCACCACCACGCGGCCGGGAGCAGGGTGCTCAGCGACAGGACGACGAGGATCGCGAGCAGCACCCCGAGGCGCCTCGCCGACACCCGTGCCGGTCCCCTCACCAGGGGCGGCCTGCGGGTGGCCAGGTCCCGCGCGAGAGCGGGATCGGCCTCGGTCAGCTCGTCCTCGATGCGGGCGAGGATCGAGCGCTCGTACGAGGAGAGACCGGGGACGTCGTCGGGTCCCGGCGGACCGGGCGGGGGTGCGGGAACGGTCATCGGAACTCCTCCGGGCTGCGGTCGTCGACCGCCGACCAGGCTTCCCGGCTCTCCACCCGCCAGGATAGTCCGATCTGTCCGATCCCGCAGGGGCCGCCGGGGGGACCTCCGCCCCCGTCTGACACCGTGCCGGGCGTGAGATCCGACGAGCGGACCGGCGCGGGCGCGACCCTCCCCCTCACCGGCGAGCGGACCGTCCCCGGCATCACCGAGGAGAACTACTGGTTCCGCCGCCACGAGGTCGTCTACGCCGCGCTGCTCCCCCGCTGCCGCGACGCCGTCGTGCTGGAGGCCGGGTGCGGCGAGGGCTACGGCGCGGACCTGCTCGCCGGCGTCGCCCGCGCGGTGGTGGGCCTGGACTACGACGCCCCGACCGCCGCGCACGCCGCGCGCCGCTACCCCCGGGTGCACGTCGCGCGGGCGAACCTGGTGGCGCTGCCGCTGCCCGACGCCGCCGTCGACGCCGTGGTGTCGCTGCAGGTGATCGAGCACCTGTGGGAGCAGGAGCGGTTCCTGCGCGAGTGCCGCCGGGTGCTCCGCCCGGGCGGCGCGCTGGCCGTCTCAACCCCGAACCGGATCACCTTCTCCCCCGGCCGCGACACCCCGCTCAACCCGTTCCACACCCGCGAGCTCTCCGGCGCCGAGCTCGCCGGGCTCGTGCGCGACGCCGGGTTCGCCGACGTCGAGGTGCAGGGCCTGCACCACGGGCCGCGGCTGCGCGCCCTCGACGCCCGGCACGGCGGCTCGCTCGTCGACGCCCAGACCGCCGTCGTCCTCGGGGACGGGACCTGGCCCGCGGACCTGCTCCGCGACGTCGCGTCGGTGACGGCGGACGACTTCGTGCTGCGCGCGGGCGACCTCGACGCGAGCCTCGACCTGCTGGCCCTGGCCCGCCGCCCCTGAGCTGCTCGACCCGGGCACCCACCGGGCCGGGCCGGGCGCCGCGCCGCGTAGCGTCGCACGGATGGCCGAACCCGTCGGCACCTTCTGCCTCGTCCTGCACAGCCACCTCCCCTGGCTGGCCCACCACGGCCGCTGGCCGGTCGGCGAGGAGTGGCTCTACCAGTCCTGGGCGCACGCCTACCTCCCCGTGCTGGACGTCGTGGAGCGCCTGGCCGCGGAGGGCCGCCGCGAGCTGCTGACCCTCGGCGTCACCCCGGTGCTGGCCGCCCAGCTCGACGACCCGCACTGCCTGCGCGGGGTGCACGACTGGATCGGCGGCTGGCTGCTGCGCGCGCACGGCGCCGCCGACCGGCTGCCGGACCTGGCCGCGCACGAGCACCGGGCCGCGACCGGGGCGCTGGCGCTGTTCGAGCGGCGCTGGCGGCACGGCGCGTCGCCGCTGCTGCGCCGGCTGTCCGGGGCCGGGGCGCTGGAGCTGCTCGGCGGGCCGGCGACCCACCCGTTCGCGCCGCTGCTGCGCGAACCGGTGCGGGCGTTCGCGCTCGACACCGGGCTGGCCGACGCCCGCCGACGGCTCGGCGCGGCGCCGGAGGGGATCTGGGCGCCGGAGTGCGGCTACGCCCCCGGCATGGAGGACGGCTACGCCGCGGCGGGGGTGCGGCGGTTCCTCGTCGACGGCCCGGCGGTCGGCGGGGACACCGGGCTGGCCCGGCCGGTCGGGACGTCGGACGTGCTCGCGTTCGCCCGCGACCTCGACGTCACCTACCGGGTGTGGTCGCCGCGGAAGGGCTACCCCGGCGGCCGCGACTACCGCGACTTCCACACGTTCGACCACCCCTCGGGGCTCAAGCCCTCCCGGGTGACCGGCCGCGACGTCGCGCCGGAGGCGAAGCGGCCCTACGACCCGGAGCGGGCCGCGGCCGCGGTCGCCAGGGACGCGGCGGACTTCGTCGGCGTGGTGCGCGAGCGGCGCGCGCGCCTCGCGCGGCGGCACGGCAGGCCCGCGCTCACGGTGGCCGCGTTCGACACCGAGCTGTTCGGCCACTGGTGGCACGAGGGCCCGGCGTGGCTGGAGGCCGTGCTGCGCGCGCTGCCGGCCGCGGGCGTCCGCGTGACGACGCTGCGCGGCGCGGCCGACGCCGGGCTGGTCGGCGCGCCCGTCGACCTGCCGGCGTCGTCGTGGGGGTCGGGCAAGGACTGGCGGGTGTGGGCGGGCGAGCAGGTCGCCGACCTCGTCGCGCTCAACGACGGCGTGCAGGACGACCTGCTGTCGGTGTCGCGGCCGGCGGCGTGGTCGGGGCCCGGCCGTGACCCGCTCGCCGACGCGCTCGCCCAGGAGGCGCTGCTCGCGCTGTCCAGCGACTGGGTGTTCATGGTGAGCAAGGACTCCGCCGCCGGGTACGCCCGCGACCGTGCCCACGCCCACGCCGCCCGGGTCCGCGACGGGGCGCGTCTGCTGGCCGCGGGCGACCGCGCGGGGGCCGCCGCCGGGTTGGCCGGCCCGCCG
>JAPLAT010000393.1 GCA_026393175.1 Pseudonocardiales bacterium | reverse complement strand
TCCCGGGGTGCTTGACTCGGCTCATGAGGATCTTCTTCACCGGCGGCAGCGGCAAGGCCGGGCACCACGTCGCGCCCTACCTCGCCGCGCAGGGCCACCAGGTCACCAACGCCGACCTCACCCCCCTCGGCCACGCCGAGGTCACCGACCTGCGGGTCGACCTCACCGACGTCGGCGAGGTGTACTCGGCGCTGGCCGGGGTCCCGACCCAGGCCGACTTCGACGACCCCCGGCCCACGCCGTACGGCGGCTCGGCCTACGACGCGGTCGTCCACTTCGCCGCGGTCCCCCGCCCGCTGCTCACCTCCGACCAGGCCACGTACGCGACCAACGTCCTCGCGCACTACAACGTCCTGGAGGCCGCCACCGCGCTCGGCATCCGCAAGATCGTGTTCGCCTCCTCGGAGACGACCTACGGCGTCTGCTTCGGGCGCGGCGAGCGCAGGCCGGACTACGTCCCGGTCGACGAGGAGCACCCGGTCGTCCCCGAGGACTCCTACGCCATGTCGAAGGTCGTCGGCGAGGTGACCGCGCGGTCGTTCCACGCCCGCACCGGCGCCGACGTCTACGGCCTGCGCATCAACAACGTCATCGAGCCCCACGAGTACGCCGAGCTCTTCCCGGCCTTCCTCGCCGACCCGGGCCTGCGCAGGCGCAACCTCTTCGCCTACATCGACACCCGCGACCTGGGGCAGCTGACGCTGCGCTGCCTGGAGACCGACGGGCTCGGGTACGAGGTCTTCAACGTCGCGAACGCCGACATGTCGGTCGCCGCCACCACGGACGAGATCATCGAGCGGTTCTACGACGGGGTGGAGGTGCGCCGTCCGATGGGCCGCGACGAGACGCTCTACAGCATCGACAAGGCCCGCCGGCTGCTCGGCTACGAGCCGCGGCACTCCTGGCGCGACGTGCTGCCCGACCCCCGCGCCTGACGGGGGTCGGGCGGCGCGCCGTCAGCCCGCCGCGAGCAGGGACTCCATCTCGGTGATCTCGGCCTGCTGGGTGTCGATGATCTGCTGCGCCAGCGCGAGCGCGTCCGGGTCGGCTCCCTGGCCCAGCTCCACGCGGGCCATCTCGACGGCACCGCGGTGGTGCTCGATCATCATCTCCAGGAACAGGCGATCGAACGCGGGACCCGACGCCTGCTCCAGGGCCGTCATCTGCTCCGGCGTCATCATGCCGGCCATCCCGCCGTGGTCCATCGCGCCGTGGTCCATCCCGGACATGCCGCCGCTCCCGGCCGGCACGTCGGCGCCCCACTCCTCCAGCCAGGCGGTCATGGTGGCGATCTCGGGCTCCTGCGCCGCGCCGATGCGCGCGGCCAGGTCGAGGACCTGCGGGTTCTCCGTGCGCCCTGCCACCAGCTCGGCCATCTCCACGGCCTGGCGGTGGTGCGGGATCATGCCCTGCGCGAACGCCACGTCGGCGTCGGTGAACTCGCCCGGCGCCGCGGCAGGCGCGGCGCCCGGGGTCTCGGCCGGCGGGTTCCCGGCCGCGCAGCCGCTCAGCGCGACCGCGGCGACCGCGACGCCGGCCAGCAGGCGCGCGAAGGTCGTCATCGTGCTCATGGGGGTGTGCCTCTCGTGCTGGGGGACGAACGGTGAGGTCGGGTCGATCGACCTCTCCTACGTCCGCAGCACGCAGAGCAGAGCGAGCCGTTCCGGCGACGTCGGTGGCGGCGCGCGCGGCGCGGGCCGTGGACGGTGGCTCCGTCCGCCGGGCGCCCGGGACGGCATCCGGCCGGCCCGCCACAGGAGGAGCACCACGGCGAGGGCGCCGACGACGGTGAGCACGGCCAGGCAGAGGTGCAGCAGGGACGACTCGTGGTCGCCGTGCCCGGGCGGCGCCGGCTGCTCGGGCGCGTGCCGACCCGACCCGAGGTCCGGGGCGGCCATCGGCGCGGCCGGCGACGCGACGGAGGGGAGCGCCAGGGACGACGGCGCCACGGACGGCCCGGCCATGAGGTGGTGCATCCCGACCAGGCCCACGAACAGGGCCCCGACGAGCACCGCGAGCAGGGCCGCGCGCCGCCGGGGCGTCGTCGTGGGGGGAGCCATCGCGCCGGATGTTACTCCGGTCGGCCGAGTGACACCGCCGCGGTCCCGACGAACGTCACGTTCCGGACAGGCGGACCGCCCCGCCGGTGGCTGGTGCGGGCGTCGTGCGGCGTGTCACCCTCGTCGGGTGCGGCGAGCGGTGCGATCGGGCGGCCGGTGTCCCTGAACGGTCGGCAGCACGCCGTCGTGGCGGCCCGCAGGCTCGGCGTCCGCGCCGTCGTGCTCGTGCTGGGGGTGGCGCTGGTCGCGGCGCTGGACGGGCTCGCCTTCGCCGGGATG
This sequence comes from Pseudonocardiales bacterium, assembly GCA_026393175.1. Taxonomy (GTDB): domain Bacteria; phylum Actinomycetota; class Actinomycetes; order Mycobacteriales; family Pseudonocardiaceae; genus Pseudonocardia. The sequence goes on along the minus strand of JAPLAT010000393.1, from coordinate 2,893 downwards.
TCGGTGCTCATGTCGGCCGGGGCGCCGTCGGTCCGCTGCGCACCGGGCGGGGGTGGCGGGGTGCCGGTCGAGGCCCGCGGTGCGACGACGGTGTCCGAGGAGCAGCTCGCGAACGCCGCGGTGATCGTGGCGACCGGGCGGGAGATGGGCGTCCCCGACCGCGGGCTCTGGGTCGCGCTCGCGACGGCGTTGCAGGAGTCGACCCTGCGCAACCTCGACTACGGCGACCGGGACTCCCTCGGGCTGTTCCAGCAGCGGCCGTCCCAGGGGTGGGGCAGCCCGGCGCAGGTGCGCGACCCGCGGTACGCGTCCATGCAGTTCTACGACCGGCTCGTCGACGTGGGCGGCTGGGAGCAGATGCCGCTGTGGCAGGCGGCCCAGACGGTGCAGCGCTCGGCCTTCCCCCTGGCGTACGCCAAGTGGGAGGAGGAGGCCGCCGACATCCTCGCCGAGGTCGACGCCGGGGGCGGGGTGCGGCTCGCGGCCGCCGCACCGTGCGTGCCCGGCGAGGTCGCGCCGCTGCCCGGCGGCGGCGGTGCCGGGTGCACGGAGGACGACCCGACGACGAACGGGTGCATCACCCCGACCACCCTGCGCGCGGTCACGCTGGCGGCGTCGACGTTCGGCGGCCTGCGCGGGGGCCCGGTCATCCGCTCCGCGGGGTGCCACGCCCAGCGCCCCGCGAACCCGACCAGCGACCACCCGCTGGGCAAGGGGTGCGACTTCTTCCCGGGCGAGGGGGGCCGCTTCGCGCGGGGCGCCGAGATCGACAACGGCTGGCGCGCGGCCGAGTGGTTCCGGCGCAACGCCGAGGCGCTCGGCGTCGACTACATCATCTGGCAGGGCCGCATCTGGTCCGCGGGCTCCCCCGACCAGGGCGGCTGGGGCCGCCCCTACACGGGCGGCGGGGTCTACGACCCCGACGACGCGGTCGGCGGGCACTACGACCACATCCACGTCTCGTTCGTCCGCTGAGCCCGCCCGGCCCGGGGCCCGCCAGCCCGTCAGCCCGCCAGGACGGCGAGCACGGGACCGGAGGCGACCCCGAGCACCAGCGAGGCGCCCGCGGCGGAGTGCGCCCCGACCGCGCCCCAGGTCCCGCCCGCGGCCGGGGCGTCCGCGGGGGGCGGGTCGCCCCGCCGGAACGCCGGGGCGATCCAGCGCAGGTAGTAGAAGACGCTGGCCACGGTGTTCAGCACGGCGAGGACGGCGAGCCAGGCCAGTCCGGCGTCGACGGCGGCGGTGAACACGGTGAGCTTGCCGACGAACACCGCGGTCGGCGGGGTGCCGATGAGCCCGACCAGGCACACCACCAGGCTCAGCACCAGCAGGCGGTGGCGGGAGGCGGCGCCGCGGTAGTCGGCCAGGGTGCGCGCGCGGGGCAGGGCGACGACGACGGCGAAGGCACCGAGGTTGGTGACGGCGTAGGCCGCGAGGTAGAGGCCCAGCGCCGGCAGCGCGAGCTCGGTGCGGCCCGCCGCGGCGACGGCCACGAGCAGGTAGCCGACCTGGCTGATCGTGGAGTAGGCGAGCAGCCTGCGCACGTCGTCCTGGAGGAAGGCGCCGAGGTTGCCCAGCGTCATCGTCACCGCGGCGAGCACGGCGACGAGCAGCGACCAGTCGACGTCGGCCGCCGACAGCGGGCCGGTGAGCAGCCGGTGCAATGCCAGCAGGCCGCCGATCTTCGGGATCGTGGCGACGAACGCGGCGACCGGCGTCGTCGCCCCCTGGACCACGTCGGGCACCCAGAAGTGCAGCGGGACGGCGCCGATCTTGAACAGCAGGCCGGCGAGCACCGCGACCAGCCCGACGGCGACGGCGGCCCGGGGGGCGTCGGGCAGCGCCGCGGCGAGATCGGCGTAGGCGGTGGAGCCGCCGACGCCGGACAGCAGCGTCACCCCGACCAGCATCGTGACCCCGGACAGGGCACCCATCAGGTAGTACTTCATCGCGGCCTCGGTGCCCGGTCCGGTGCGCGCGATGCCGACCAGGGCGTAGAGCGGGATGCTGGCCAGCAGGTAGGCGGCGACGAGCAGCAGCAGGTCGTTCGCGCCGGCCATCGCGATCGCGCCGAGCCCGCCGAGCAGCAGCAGGACGTAGAGCTCGGACTCGCGCGGGTGGGCGGCGAACCGGTCGACGGACAGGCCGATCGTCAGCAGGACCGACAGCAGCACCACGACGCGCACCGCCCCGAGCCCGACGTCGACGACGTAGGTGCCGTCGAACACCTCCTGCGCCGGCCGGGTGAGGTCGGCGACCGCGGCGACGAGGCCGGCGAGGCACGCGGCGACGGCGACCAGCCGGACGACCCACTGCCGGTCCCGCGGCGTCCACGAGCCGGTGAGCAGCCCCGCCACGGCACCGAGCACGAGCAGCAGCTCGGGCAGCAGCGCGCCGGGGTTCTCGTTCATCATCCCCATCAGCGCGCCACCAGCTCGACCACGGTGCGCGCGGCGGGTTCGATCACGTCGAGCAGGAACCGCGGGACGATCCCGATGACCATCGCGAGCAGCAGCAGCGGGGCGACGGCCGTGGCCTCCACGGCGGTGACGTCGCCGACCGTGCCGGGCGCGCGGGGCTCGCCGAGGAACACCCGCTGCAGCGCGAGCAGGAACAGCGCCGCGGTGAGCACGATCCCGAGCACCGCGACGGCGGTGAGCACCGGCGCCCCGGGAAGGGCTCCGGCGAAGATCTGGAACTCGGCGATGAACCCGGAGAAGCCGGGCAGGCCCAGCGACGCGAACGCCGCCGCGGCGAACAGCAGCCCGAACCGCGGCGCCGGGCGCGCCAGCCCGCCGTAGGCGGCCATGTCGTAGGTGCCGCCCCGGGCGTACAGCACGCCGGTGAGCAGGAACAGCGCGCCGGTGATCAGCCCGTGGCTGACCATCTGCGT
>JAPLAT010000587.1 GCA_026393175.1 Pseudonocardiales bacterium | reverse complement strand
GTCGACGGGCACGAGCCGGGCGCGGCCGTCGGGGTGGGCGAACCGGTCGGCGAACAGCCGGGGCGTGCCGGGGTGGTCCGGGGACGGGCACGGCCAGTGCAGCGCCTCCCCCGCGTCCAGCCGGGCGTAGGAGATGCCGGCATAGTCCGCGGTCCCGCCCGCCGACGCCCGGCGCAGCTCGTCGAAGACCTCCTGCGGATCGGCCGGGAACCCCGGCACGCCCAGCTCGGCGGCCAGCCCGGAGAGCACCTCCAGGTCGGTGCGCACCCCCGGCGGCGGGGCCAGCGCGCGGCGGCGGCGCAGCACCCGGCCCTCCAGGTTCGTCATCGTGCCCTCCTCCTCGGCCCACTGGGCCACGGGCAGGACGACGTGGGCGGCCTCCGCGGTCTCGCCCGGCAGCACGTCGGCGACGACGAGCAGGTCGAGCGCGGCCAGCCGCTCGCGCACGGCGGTCGCGTCGGGGGCCGACACGAGCACGTTCGACCCGAACACGAGCATCGCCTTCGGGCCGGCGGGCGTGCCGAGGGCGGCGAGCAGCTCGGTGGCGCTGCGGCCGGGTCCGGGCAGGTCGTCCGCGTCGACGCCCCACACGCCCGCGACGTGCGCCCGCGCCGCCGGGTCGGTGATCATCCGGTAGCCGGGGAGCTGGTCGGCCTTCTGCCCGTGCTCGCGCCCGCCCTGCCCGTTGCCCTGCCCGGTGATCGTCCCGAAGCCGGACCCCTCGCGCCCGGGGAGCCCGAGCGCGAGGGCGAGGTTGATCCACGCCGTGACGGTGTCGACGCCGTGCGCGTGCTGCTCGGCGCCGCGCGCGGTGAGGACGTACCGGCGCGCGGAGCGGGCGAGCCAGGAGACGACGGTGCGCATGTCGGCCGCGGCCACCCCGCAGACGCGCTCGGCCCGCTCGGGCCACCACTGCTGCGCGCGCGCCCACGCGGCCTCGAAGCCGGTCGTGCGGGCGGCGAGGTAGGCGGTGTCGAGGTGCCCGTCGACGACGGCGGCGTGCAGCATCCCGAGCGCGAGCACGAGGTCCGTGCCGGGGACGGGTGCGAGGTGCAGCCCGCCGGAGGCGACCGCGCGCTCGGCCGTCGGCGTCCGCCGCGGGTCGACGACGACGAGCCGGGCCCCGGTGAGGTGCCCCATCAGCGGCGGCATCGTCTCGGCGACGTTCGCGCCGGCCAGCACGACGACGTCCGCGCCGCCGAGGTCGGTGACCGGGAACGGCAGCCCGCGGTCGACGCCGAACGCGCGGTTCCCGGCCGCCGCGGCCGAACTCATGCACCAGCGGCCGTTGTAGTCGATCTGCGAGGTGCCCAGCGCGACGCGCGCGAACTTGCCGAGCAGGTAGGACTTCTCGTTCGTCAGCCCGCCCGCGCCGAACACGGCGACGGCGTCGGCGCCGTGTTCGGCCCGCAGGGCCCGCAGCCGCGAGGCGACGAAGCCGAGCGCGGTGTCCCAGCCGACCGGCTCGCCGTGCAGCAGGGGGGTGGTGAGCCGCTGGGGGTGGTGGAGCAGGGCGCCGGCCGTCCAGCCCTTCTGGCACAGGCCGCCGCGGTTGGTCGGGAACTCGCGGGCGTCGACCGTGCCGTCGGCGTCGACCCACTGCCCGCACTGCAGGGCGCAGTACGGGCAGTGCGTGGCCGTCACACGCCGACCAGGGCCAGCCGGGGCGACGTGGCCGGGGCCGGGCGCAGGTAGACCGCGAACGTCACCGCCGCGCAGACGACGTAGAAGGCGAGGAAGCTCCAGTACGCCGGGTCGCCGGTCTGCGCGGTGAGGAACGACTGCCGGAACGCCAGGTTGATGAACAGCCCGCCCAGCGCGCCGACGGCGCCGGCGATGCCGATGACGGCCCCGGAGATCCGGCGCGCGCGCAGGAACGCCGCCTCCGCGTCGGCCCCCTCGGCGATCGCGGCCTTCGCCTGGCCCCGGAAGATCGCCGGGATCATCTTGTAGGTCGAGCCGTTGCCGATGCCGGTCAGCACGAACAGCAGCACGAACCCGGCGGTGAACAGCGCGAGCGAGTCGATCGCGGACGCCCCGATGATCACCCCGGTGGCGACGACCATGGCGAGGAAGTTCCAGAACGTCACCCTGGCCCCGCCGAGCCGGTCCGCGAGCGTGCCCCCGACCGGCCGGATCAGCGAGCCCAGCAGCGGCCCGATGAACGTGACGGCCGCGGCCTCCAGAGGCGTGCGGCCGAACTGGTTCTGCAGCACCAGCCCGAACGCGAAGCTGTAGCCGATGAACGAGCCGAACGTGCCGATGTAGAGGAACGACATGACCCACGTCTGGCTCTCGCGCAGCGACTCGCGGAACGCGCCGGTGTCGTTGCGCACCGAGGTGAGGTTGTCCATCTTCACCGCCGCGAGCACGGCCGCGACGACGATGAGCGGGATGTAGACGCCGAGCAGGATCCGCGGCGCGCCGGTGCCGGCCGTCGCGATGATGAGCAGGCCGACGAGCTGGATCACCGGGACGCCGATGTTGCCGCCGCCGGCGTTGAGCCCGAGCGCCCAGCCCTTCCGCGCCTCCGGGTAGAAGGTGTTGATGTTGGTCATGGACGAGGCGAAGTTGCCGCCGCCGAGGCCGCCGACGGCCGCGACGGCGATGAACACCCAGTACGGGGTGCCGGGCTGCAGGACGATCGCGGCCAGGATCGTCGGGATGAGCAGCAGCAGTGCGGACACGATGGTCCAGTTGCGGCCGCCGAAGCGGGCGACGGCGAACGTGTAGGGCAGCCGCAGGATGCCCCCGACGAGCGTCGGGACGGCGACGAGGAAGAACTTGCCCGCGGCGTCGATGCCGTACTCCGGCCCCATGAACAGCACCAGGACCGACCACATGGTCCAGATCGAGAAGCCGATGTGCTCGGAGAGGATGGAGAACCACAGGTTCCGGTTCGCCACCTTCGCCCCGGTGCGTTCCCAGAAGCCGGGGTCCTCGGGATCCCAGTGGTCGATCCAGCGGCCGGCGAGCACGGAGCGGGGGCGGCTGTCCTCGGATGCGGTCGTCGTCACGGGGAGCGACGCTAGGGACGTCCCGTTACCCCGGGGACCCCGCGCTGTGACGAGCGCGCAAAGCCGCCCTCACGCCCGGCCGGGGCGGGGTGTGAGATCACCGCTCCCCGAGGACCTCCTCGACGGTGATCGCGACCTCCGGCACGAGCATCGGCCGGAGCTCCTCGCCGCGCAGCGCCGACCGCACGAGGCCGTAGTCGCCGTCGCCGGGCCGGGTGTGCACGATGACCCGGTCACCCCCGATGTCGACGACCCACACCTCCGGGATGCCCTGGCCGGCGTAGATCGGCACCTTCACGGCCCGGTCCTTGCCGATCGACGAGTCGGACACCTCGACGACCAGCAGCGCGTCCCGTGCGGTCGGGTGTCCGGCGGCGTAGTAGTCGCCGCGGAACCTCACGAGCATGAGATCGGGCTCCGGCTCCGACCGGGGCGGTAGCCGCAGCGGGTTCCCCGGGGTCACGAGGACGTCGTCGCCCACCCGCCGGACCAGCAGCCGGGTGACGCGGTTGACGATGCTCGCGTGTCTCGACCCGATCGCGGCCATCGTGACGATCTCGCCTTCCAGCAGCTCGACCCGCGAGTCCGCGTCCAGGATGCCCGCCTCGACCATCCGCTCGTAGTCGTCCACGGTGAAGAGCCTGCGCTCCAGCAGGGGGTCCGCGGCCATGCGCCGAGGATAGCGCCGGGCTCCGTCGATCGGGGCGGATCCGGTGTCAGAGCAGCGCCGTGACCAGGCCCGCCGCCCGCTCCAGCCCCGGGAGCGTCCGCTCCGAGGCCTCGGGGTGCTGGGCGTGCAGGGCCAGCCGGTACAGAGCGGCCCGCAGCAGCATCTGCGGCCACTCGTCGAGGTGCGCGAACCGGTTCGGCAGGTCGTCGTCGGCCCCGCCCCAGGCCAGCGCGTCCACCACCACGACCGCGGCCGCCCACTCCTTGGGCCGCCAGGCCGGAACGAGGTCGATGATCGCGGGCGAGTCGCCGTCGAAGAGCACGGCGCCGAAGAGTTCGGCGTGCACGACCTGCGGGGGCAGCCGCACGACCGTGCGGTGCGCGGCGAGCTGGCCGTACAGCGTGCCGCCGCGCGCCGGGTCGAGGGTGAGTCGCAGCTCGCCCCAGGCGCCGGCCGCGGAGCGGGTGAGGAGATCGTCGCGGCCGTCGAGCACGCGCGGGCGCGGGACGGCGACGGTGGCGGCGTGCAGGCGGTTCGCGGCCTCGACGACGGCGTCGTAGCGCGGTTCGAGGACGCCGGGGACGAAGCGGCTGGCCGCCCATCCCGCGACCACCCACCGGCCGTCGGACGACCGGACCGGCCGCGCCAGCCGCAGCCCCTCGACCTGGAGGCCGTCGAGCACGCCCGCCGACCACGCGGCCACGGCGTTGTCGGGCACGGGCCGCACGAGGACGTCGCCGCAGTGCCAGGCCCGGCGCCCCGCCCACACCACCGGGCGCGGCTCGGCGTCCTGGACGCCGAAAGCGGTGCGGACGTGCGGCGGCAGGGCGGTCCCCGCGGGGCCGCCCGGCAGGACGGGGGCAGCGGTCATGTCCCCTCCACTCCCGCGTCACTGACGATCACGTTCGTGCACGCTACCGGCGACGACGCCCGGAACCGCTCCGCCACGCGGGACGACGCGCGACCGATCGGGCGACCGACCCACCGCCGCCCACCCTGACCCCGGCACATCGCCCGGGGCCGGGCGGGACGGCCCTCCGCGCCGGTCCCACGGTCGCGGGTCGGAGCCGTGGCGCCGGAGCCCCCACCGCGGGCCCGGGGCCGTCCGAGTCCTGGAGCCGTCGTCGTCCGGCCTCCCGCGGTGGTCGGGCCATCCGGTCACGTCGCCACTCGGTCACGTCGTCGTCGGACCACGCGGCGAGGTCGTCGTCGGACCACTCGTCCGCGCTGTCGTCGGGGCTGTCGTCCAGCGCCTCAACCGCGCCATCGGGCTACTCGTCCGCGTCGTCGTCGGACTCCTCGTCGGCGTCGTCGGCGGCGTCGTCGGCGGCGTCGTCGGACTCCTCATCGGCGCTGTCATCCGACTCGTCGTCGGACTCGTCGTCGGACTCGTCGTCGGACTCGTCGTCGGACTCGTCGTCGGACTCGTCGTCGGACTCGTCGTCGGACTCGTCATCCGACTCGTCGTCGGCGTCGTCATCCGACTCGTCGTCGGCGTCGTCATCCGTCTCGTCGTCGGCGTCGTCATCCGACCCGTCGTCGGTGCCGTCGCCCGGGCTGTCTTCGGACCCCTCGTCCGGGTCGTCGTCGGCGCTGCCGTCGGACGCCTCGTCCGGGTCGTCATCGGCGCTGCCGTCGGACGCCCCGTCCGCGCCGTCGTCCGACCCCTCGTCCGTGTCGTCGTCGGTGCCGTCGCCGGACTCGTCGTCCACGACGCCGCCGGACCCCAGGTCCACGCCGTCGTCGACCTCCTGGCCGCCGTCGTCCGAGCTGTCGCCGGACTCCTCGTCCGCGGACCCGTCCGTGGAGCCGGCGGCACCGGACACTCCGGCCTCGGAGGACTCCCCGTCCTCGGCGTCGGGATCGACGTCCGAGCGGAGGTCCTCCCGGCTGACGTCGGAGGAGCGGCTCTCCTGGGCGGGGATGGCATCCTCGTCCGGCGCGCCGGTGGCGGTGTAGGCCGCGGCCAGGTCCTCCCAGCCGGCCGCGTCGCCGGGATCGGCCCACCCGCCGAGGACGGCGTCCATGACGGCCGCCGCGACCGCGGCCTCGGCGGCATCGTCGGCTCCGCCCGTGTCGGCACCGTCCGACCGGACCTCGGTGACACCGTCGTCCGCGGAGCCGGACTCCGTGGCACCGTCCTCCGCGGGGTCGGAGTCCGCGGGGTCGGAGTCCGCACGGCCGTCCTCCGCGCCGCTGCCCTCCGGCGCGGCGTCCTCCGTCGCACCGTCCGCGGAACCGGCCCCGGACGGCTCCTGGGCGGAGCGCGTGGTCTCGGGGAGGGTGGCGTTCCAGTCGTCGACCTGCTCGTCGTCCCACTGCCCCGGCGCCTGCGCGTCCTCGGCGGCGAGGGCGGCGACCATCGCGGTCTGCACCCACGGCCCGGCGATCCCGCCACCCGGCACCGCTGCCAGGACCTCCAGCGCGTACGCCGCGGCCTGCTGCTCCTCGGTCGGGAAGCCCGCCGGGGGGTCGGCCCGCGGACCGGCCTCGGCGGGGGCCGCGCGCCGCGCGTCGCTCCCGGGGCCGTCGGGCTCGTCGGCCTCCGCCGCCGGGGCACCGGCCAGGATGTCGGGGCCGTCGGAGTCCGGCCCCGCGGCACCGGCCGGGGTGTCGGGGCCGTCGGCATCCGGCCCCGGGGCACCCGCCGGGGAGGCGGGGCCGTCGGCCTCGGGCGCGCCGTCGCGCCCGGACCCCGGGCCGTCGCGGTCCGGATCGGCACCGGTGAGGCCGGACAGCGTGTCGACGACGGTGTCCACCGGCCCGCCGGCCTGCTCCGGCCCGTCGCGGCCCTCGTCGGACGCCGGGCCGCCGGGCCCCCGCGGCGGTGCGTCGCCGCCCCGGCCGTCCCTGCGGTCCGGCCCGTCGACGACGTCCTCCACGGTGCCGACGACGGTGTCCACCGGCCCGCCGCCGCGCGGCCCGTCGGCCGGCCCGTCGGCGACGTCCTCGACCGTGTCCGTGACCGCGTCGACGGGGCCCGGCGCGTCGTCGGGCGGGCCCCCGCGCCCCGGGTCGGGACCGTCCGCGACGTCCTCCACCGTGCCGGTCACGGCGTCGACCGGACCCTCGCCGCGGCCGCCCCGCGGGCCGTCGGCGACGTCCTCCACGACCCCGGTGACCGCGTCGACGGGGCCCTCCGCCGCGGGGGCGGTGGCCGCGGGCTCCTCGGGGCGCTCGCCCGCGCGGTCCCGGGGCCGCTCCCCGTCCGGCGCGGGTGTGGCGGGCCCGGCGGCGCGCGGGTCGGGCGGGTTCTCACCGGTCTCGTCGCCGGGGCCGCGGGGATCGGGCGGCCCGCTGGTGCCGGGGTCCTGGCGCGGCTGGCCCTCCTGCTCGTCGCGCGGCGCCACCGCCTCCGGACGCGGCGGCACCGGCTCCTCGGCGGGCGGCTCGGGCTCCGCGTCCCGCCCGTTGATCACGTCGAGGACGTCGTTGCCGATCTCCGTGGTCTCCTCGACGTCGTCGGGCAGCGGGCGCGCGACCGCGTCCTCGACACCGCCCTCCAGTGCCGCCACCTCGTCGCGGCGGGCGTCCCGCTGGCGCTGGCGCAGGTCGCGCTGCTCGCTCAGCGCCGCCAGTGCCGCGTCCTGCTCGGCGGTGCGGGTGCCCTCCGGTGGCGCGCCGCGCAGCGCCGACTCGACGGCGGCGAGGTCCTCCTCCGACTCGGCCAGGGCGGCCCGGGCGTCGTCGAGGGCCCGGTAGGACTCCAGCTGCGACTGCAGGGCGGCGCGCCGGCGCTCCAGCTCCTCGCGGCGTTCCACCAGCGCCTCGACGGGCGCCGTGGGGCTGGCGGCGCGCCGCTCCTCGGGGAGGGCGAACCACTCGGCCTCGACCTGCGCGATCGTGTCGAGCTGCCGGTTCACCGACGCCAGCGCGACGATCGCCCGGTCGGCCCACTCCTCGGGCGAGCGCGGGGCCGTGGCGGTGATCGGCTCGGGTTCCTGCACCGCGGTGACGGCGTACCCGCCGGCGAGGATGCCCGCGGCCCCGAGCACGGCCAGCGCCCGCTTGTGGCGGAGCAGCCCGGTGCGGCGCGGGCGCGGGGCGGGGTCGCCCAGGGCGGGCAGCGGCGGCGGGGTGGCGGCCCGCCGGGCCGCGCGGGCCCG